>CAYXLA010000027.1:0-6351 GCA_964465765.1 uncultured Bacteroidaceae bacterium
TTGCCGGTTTTTTTGCTGCCTATATAGGCATCGGCCAAGACGTATATACGTAAAGGCCCAAAGGTATATACCTTTTGGCCCAAAGGTTTATACGTCTTGGTCCTTACGTATATAGGCATCGTGGAGAGCCTCTTAGTGCGTCGCCGTGACGAACGCCGTGTTCTGACATTCGGGCCCTACGGCAGTGAGGTTGAGGAAGCCGCTTAGGATGCGTCCGTCGTCTGTCGTGCGGAGCGGAGATGCAGTGCTTTGACTGCGGCAGAAGTCGGCTGCTTGCTCGGCATTGTCGAAATGTCGGACCTCGAATGTCCCGACGGAATTGTTGTCGAGGAATCTGTCGGCGAACGAACGACACACCATGCCCATCGTCATACGCAGATTGTGCTCCACGGCAGGACACACTCCGTAGTTGCCGTCATCGGTCTCGTAGACCAGCATATCGACACCCATGTATCCGCTGTGCCCTAATGACGGCACGAAAGCAGTGATGCAGTCTCTGACCTGCCGCAGCGTCTCAAGCTGGACATAGCGCGTCAGCTCGCTGAGTATTGCATCGTCGGGTGCCAGCATGTTCCCTTTATAGCGTCCTGCACCGTCGGCACGAAACAGAGAGTAGCCGGCAAAGCAGGCTTCGCCGGACTGCCGGTCGGCATGAAACTCCATGGCGAAGTCCAACACCTTATTATATATAGGAGAAGCGACCAACACGCCCTGCTCATCGATTGCCTTGCGGCACCAATTGGCATCACGCTCATTGAGCTGTCCGTCGCGGCACCACAACAGTCCTTTGCCACTGCTCGACCACGGCTTCTTGAACACCACGCCGCGTGTAATCCTGCTGATTATCCTGCGGCACTCATCGACCGAATCCACGGAAAACTGAGATGCATCGCAATGCTCTATACTCTGCAGCGTTCGCAACAGTCCGCTGTCTGCCAGCACACTACGCGACGACATGCGGCGACAAAGCGTCAGCTCCTCGTCCGACGGCAGACGGCTTGAGTCGATGCCAAGACGGACAAGATGGTTCCGCAGCGACATGTTCCATCCCCACGGACGAATATCTGGAGCTTCTGCCTTCCGCAACTCACTGCCCGACATCAGTTCGACGGGAATGTCGAGACGCGTCTTCAGATACGCCAGATGCTGGCGGTCGTAATCGGAGTCCGACAGCACCACGCTCTCGGACGCAGCGTACCAAACGGGCAGCATCGACATGTCGCTGACCATACGCCTTATGTTTGCCGGCGGCGTATAGTTGGGCTTGTTGGCTGCAAGAGCCATGTCGGAGTCGGGATTGAACAAATATATTTCCATCACCCAAAAGTACGCACTTCTGCGATTATGACAAAAGACTTGCACGAATAGCTGTTTTGCAATCTCGAGTTTACAATAAAAGAATTTTATATATCTTTGCCATCAGTAAGCAAGACGGAGTTTATGGACAAATTCTACAGGACACACGCTTATCTGGTCGAACATACCGACGTACCAGTGCGCCGTGAGCTGATGGGACAGATCGACTGGAACCATCCGCTGATTGGCATCAAGGGCACGCGTGGGGTGGGGAAGACCACGTTCCTGCTGCAATATGCCAAGGAGAAGTACGGCACCGACCGTTCCTGCCTGTACATAAACATGAACAACCTCTACTTCAGCACCCACAGTCTCTACGACTTTGCTGCCGACTTCGTGCATGAGGGCGGCCGAGTGCTGCTCATCGACCAGATATTCAAGCACCCGGGCTATGCCGCCGAACTCCGCATGTGTCACGACCGGTTGCCGGAACTGAAGATTGTCTTCACCGGTTCGTCGGTGATGGACCTGGAGAGCCGTGAGGAGAGTCCTGAGATTTGCGACATCATCAAGAGCTACAACCTGCGCGGCTTCTCGTTCCGCGAGTTCCTGAACCTGCAGGCAGGAACCGCATTTGCCTCGTGCACGTTGCAGGACGTGCTGGAACACCATGAGGAGATAGCCCGTGAGGTGACGCAGAAGGTGCATCCGCTGAAGTATCTGCAGGACTATATCCACCACGGCTTCTATCCCTTCTTCCTCGAGAAGAGCAACTTCTCGGAGAATCTGCTCAAGACCATGAACATGATGGTTGAGGTGGATGTACTGCTGATTAAACAAATAGAGCTGAAATATCTGTCGAAGATAAAAAAGTTGCTATATTTGCTGACTGCCGACGGTCCGAAAGCTCCGAACGTCAGTTCGCTGGCAACGGAGATCGAGACATCGCGTGCAACGGTGATGAACTATATCAAGTATCTGCAGGATGCGCGGCTCATCAACATGGTCTATCAGGAAGGCGAGAGCTTCCCGAAGAAGCCGGTGACGATACTGCCGCACAACACCAATTTGATATACTGCATCTACCCCGTGCGGACAGAAGAACAGTATGTGCTCGACACCTTCTTCGTCAACAACCTATGGGGCAATGGCAACATAAGCACGGGCGACAAGCGCTGCTCGTTCGTTGTCGACGGAGACTTGCGCTTCAAGCTGTGTTGCGATGGCGCGAGGATGAGGAAAGACGCTGATGCCATCTGCGTGATGCACAACGAGGAGGTCGGGCACAAGGACAGGATACCGTTATGGATGTTCGGCTTCCTGTATTGAGAGCAAACTATTATAAATACATTCATATTCTAAAAACACCAATTATGGCTAAAGAGAAAAAATTCATTACTTGTGATGGAAACACAGCCGCAGCCCATGTATCATACATGTTTACAGAGGTTGCTGCCATCTACCCCATCACCCCGTCGTCTCCCATGGCAGAGCATGTGGACGAGTGGGCTGCTGCCGGTCGCAAGAACATGTTCGGCGAGACGGTGTCTGTTCAGGAAATGCAATCAGAAGGTGGTGCTGCCGGTGCAGTACACGGTTCATTGCAGGCTGGTGCGTTGACTTCGACGTACACAGCATCGCAGGGCTTGCTGCTGATGATACCTAACATGTACAAGATTGCCGGTGAGTTGCTGCCATGCGTATTCAACGTCACAGCACGTACGTTGGCATCACACGCCCTCTGTATCTTCGGCGACCATCAGGATGTGATGGCATGCCGTCAGACTGGCTTCGCCATGTTCTGCTCGGGTTCGGTACAGGAAGTTATGGATCTTTCTGCTGTTCCTTACCTGTCTACTCTGGAGAGCGAAGTGCCGTTCATCAACTTCTTCGACGGCTTCCGCACATCGCACGAGTATCATAAGATTGAGGAGATGAACCAGGAAGACATCCGTCCGCTGGTCAACCCTGATTGGATTAAGCGCTTCCGCGACCGTGCCATGAGCCCTGAGCGTCCCGACACACGCGGTACAGCCGAGAACCCCGAGACATTCTTCACACACCGTGAGGCTTGCAACAAGCACTACGAGGCAGTGCCTGCCATCGTTGAGAAGCATCTTGCCGAAATCAGCAAGATCACTGGCCGTGAGTATCACCTCTTCAACTACTACGGTGCACCCGATGCCGAGAACATCATTGTCCTGATGGGTTCTGCAACTGAGGCTGCACGCGAGGCCATCGACTACCTGACAAAGCAGGGCAAGAAGGTCGGTATGGTTGCCGTACACCTGTATCGCCCGTTCAGCGTAGAGGCTATCCGCAAGGCTATCCCCGCCACAGTGAAGCGCATTGCCGTGCTCGACCGCACGAAGGAGCCCGGTGCAGAAGGCGAACCTCTGTATCTGGATGTCAAGAGCGCACTCTATGACGACCCGCGCAAACCGCTGATCGTTGGCGGACGCTACGGTCTCGGCTCTGCAGACACCACTCCTGCAAAGATCATCTCTGTCTTCAACAACCTTGAGTTGCCGACACCGAAGAACCACTTCACCATCGGCATCATCGACGACGTGACATTCACATCACTTCCCGAAGTAGCCGAAATTCCTATGGGCGGCGAAGGATTGTTTGAGGCTAAGTTCTACGGCTTGGGTTCTGACGGTACTGTCGGTGCCAACAAGAACTCTGTACAGATTATTGGTAACAACACCAACAAATACTGCCAGGCATACTTCTCTTACGACTCGAAGAAGTCTGGTGGCTTCACCTGCTCACACCTGCGTTTCGGCGACGACCCAATCCACAGCGCATATCAGGTCAACACGCCTAACTTCGTGGCTTGCCACGTTCAGGCATACCTGCACATGTATGATGTGACACGCGGTCTGCGCGACAACGGTACGTTCCTGCTCAACACTATCTTCGATGGCGAGGAGCTGGTGAACTTCATTCCGAACAAGGTTAAGCGCTACTTCGCTAAGCACAACATCACAGTCTACTACATCAACGCAACGAAGATTGGTCAGGAGATTGGCTTGGGCAACCGCACCAACACCATCCTGCAGTCGGCATTCTTCCGCATCACCGAGGTCATCCCTGTTGATCTTGCCGTTGAGCAGATGAAGAAGTTCATCGTCAAGTCCTATGGCAACAAGGGCGAGGATGTGGTCAACAAGAACTACGCAGCAGTCGACAACGGCAGCAAGTACAAGAAGCTGACCGTAGATCCTGCATGGGCAAACCTGCCCGACGACGCTGCTGTCGAGGACGATGCACCAGCTTTCGTAAAGGATATTGTACGTCCTATGAATGCACAGGTCGGCGACCTGCTGAAGGTGAGCGACTTCGTGAAGTACGACACTGTCGACGGCAAGTGGCAGTCGGGTACAGCCGCTTACGACAAGCGCGGTGTTGAGGCATTCGTTCCGGTATGGAATCCTGAGAACTGTATCCAGTGCAACAAGTGCGCATTCTGCTGTCCTCACGGCTGTATCCGTCCGTTCGTTATGGACGAGAACGAGGCCAAGGGCTTCGACGGAGCTACCATCGACATCAAGGCTCCGAAGGCATTCAGCGGCATGAAGTTCCGCATCGAGACCTCCGTACTCGACTGTCTGGGCTGCGGCAACTGCGCCGACGTCTGCCCGGGCATGAAGGGCGAGAAGGCTCTGACCATGGTGCCGTTCGATCCGGACGATGCTGCCATGAAGAAGGAAGCAGAGAACTGGAAGTATCTTGTAAAGAACGTCAAGTCAAAGCAGGACCTCATCGACATCAAGCAGAACGCCAAGAACTCTCAGTTCGCACAGACACTGTTCGAGTTCTCCGGTGCATGCACAGGCTGCGGCGAGACTCCTTACGTGAAACTCATCAGCCAGTTGTTTGGCGACCGCGAGATGCTTGCCAACGCTACAGGCTGCTCTTCAATCTACTCGGCATCCGTACCTTCGACTCCTTACTGCAAGAACGAGAAGGGTCAGGGACCGGCATTCAACAACTCACTGTTCGAAGACTTCTGCGAGTTCGGTCTCGGTATGGCACTTGCCAACAAGAAGATGAAGCAGCGCATCACCATGTTGCTGAATCAGGCTCTCGACAATGAGTGCGCTCCTGCCGAGCTGAAAGAGGCTGCCAAGGAATGGATTGCAGGCAAGGACAATGCTGATGCATCGAAGGTTGCTGCTGCTAAGCTGAAGCCGCTGATTGCTGCCGGAGCTGCAACAGGCTGCCCGATATGCACAGAGCTGAAGACCCTCGACCACTATCTGGTGAAGCGCAGCCAGTGGATCATCGGTGGTGACGGTGCATCCTACGACATCGGCTACGGTGGTCTGGATCACGTGCTCTCTACAGGTGAGGACATCAACATCCTCGTGCTCGACACAGAGGTATACTCCAACACCGGTGGTCAGTCGTCGAAGTCGACACCGCTCGGCGCCATCGCTCAGTTCGCTGCCAGCGGCAAGCGCGTCAGCAAGAAAGACCTGGGCTTGATGGAGACCACCTACGGTTACGTCTACGTAGCTCAGATTGCAATGGGTGCCAACAACGAGCAGACGCTCAAGGCCATCCGTGAGGCTGAGGCTTATCCTGGTCCATCACTCGTCATCGCCTACGCACCGTGTATCAACCACGGCATCAAGGGCACCAAGACCGACAAGCGCGGCATGGGACGCTCGCAGCACGAGGAAGCACTGGCAGTGGAGTGCGGCTACTGGCACTTGTGGCGCTACAACCCATTGAACGCCAAGGAGGGCAAGAACCCGTTCACACTCGACTCGAAGGCTCCGCAGTGGGAGAAGTTCCACGACTACCTCATGGGCGAAGTTCGTTTCGCATCGCTCAAGAAGCAGTTTGCAGAAGAGGCAGAAGAGATCTTTGCCGAGACCGAGAAGAGCGCAAAGCGCCGCTATCAGTCGTATCTGCGCAAGAGCCAGGAAGACTGGAGCGAGATTATCTAAGAGCTTGACCGTGCTGGCGCAGTAAGCGCAGCACACAGCTTCTGAATATTAGGAGAGCCGGATGCCTCATCGAAGGTGTCCGGCTCTCTACGTA
>CAYXLA010000027.1:6451-8612 GCA_964465765.1 uncultured Bacteroidaceae bacterium
CTTCCTCATCTTCCTCATCATCTTTCTCTTCTTTTCCCAGTACTTCAAGCTGTACAAACCTTGCGGTACTGCAGTACACAGCGCTTTGTACTGCAGTACACCGCTCATTGTACTCGAGTACACCGCGCGCTGTACTGCAGTATTGTGCGCAGAATACTGCAGTATTGTGCGCAGAAAACTGGAGTATTGTGCGCACAATACTAGAGTCCACCGCGCACAATACTGGAGTCCACTGCGCACTGGACTGCAGTTTTATGCTGACGGGACTTGAGTCTCACGCTGACGGGACTGGAGTCTCACGCTGACGGGACTGGAGTCTCATGCTGATGAGACTGGAGTCTCACGCTGATGAGACTCGAGTCTCTCAAGCTTGAGACAGCTTGGGAGACTGGATTATCTCAAGCTTCAGCCTTCTTGATAGACTTGGCGGAAGCGTCAGGCGGGTAGGGGTGCTCAGTATGTTCTTTTTTCGTACAAAACGTTGCATCCGTAATTATCTCTATGCGATGCGGTGAGCGGCGTAATGATTTTTTACTACTTTTGCTCCACCAATTGCAAAATGTAACATTAAAACCTATTGGAGTAATGAAGGAGAAGATACCTTACAAAATCTACCTGTCGGAAGACGAAATTCCGACACAGTGGTACAACGTGCGGGCAGACATGAAGAACAAGCCTGCGCCGCTGCTCAACCCTGCAACAGGCGAGCCGTTGAAGTTGGAAGAGCTGGAACCGATTTTCTGCACTGAGCTGTGCAAACAGGAGATAGACAACGATACCCGATGGTTTGACATTCCGCAGGAGATTGTAGATTTCTACAAGATGTACCGGCCTTCGCCACTCGTACGCGCCTACTTCCTTGAAGAGGCTCTCGGCACGCCGGCGAAGATCTACTATAAGTTCGAAGGCAACAATACGTCGGGCAGCCACAAGCTGAACTCTGCCATCGCGCAGGCGTACTATGCCAAGAAGCAGGGACTGAAGGGCGTCACCACCGAGACCGGCGCCGGACAGTGGGGCACGGCCCTGAGCATGGCGTGCGCCTTCTTCGGCCTGGACTGCAAGGTCTATATGGTGAAGGTGTCGTACGAGCAGAAACCCTTCCGCCGTGAGGTGATGCGCACCTATGGAGCCAGCGTCACGCCGTCGCCAAGCACCACGACCAACGTCGGCCGCAAGATTCTGGCAGAACATCCAAATACTACAGGCTCGTTGGGCTGCGCCATATCCGAGGCTGTTGAAGATGCAGTGACGCACGAGGGCTATCGCTACGTGCTGGGCTCGGTGCTCAATCAGGTGCTGCTGCATCAGACGGTCATCGGCCTGGAGACGAAGAAAGCTCTCGACAAATACGGCATCAAGCCCGACATCGTCATTGGCTGTGCCGGTGGCGGTTCCAACCTCGGCGGCCTTATCAGCCCGTTCGTCGGTGAGATGTTGCGCGGCGAAGCCAACTATCGCATCATCGCTGTAGAGCCTGCATCATGCCCCAGCTTCACGCGTGGCAAGTTCGCCTACGACTTCTGCGACACCGGCATGATTTGTCCGCTTGCCAAGATGTACACCCTCGGCAGCCAGTTCATACCGTCGGCAAACCATGCTGGCGGACTGCGCTTCCACGGCATGAGCACCATCCTGTCGCAGCTCTATCACGACGGACTGATGGAGGCACGTGCCGTAGAGCAGACGTCGGTGTTCCAGGCTGCAGAGCTGTTTGCCCGCACCGAAGGTACACTGCCGGCTCCGGAGAGCAGTCATGCCATTCGCGTTGCCATCGATGAGGCTCTCAAGTGCAAGGAGACGGGTGAGGCAAAGACCATCGTCTTCGGCCTGACCGGCACGGGTTACTTCGACCTCAAGGCTTACGAGCAGTACAACAACGGCACGATGACCGACACCATCCCGACCGACGAACAGCTGCAAGAGAGCTTCGACAA
Source organism: uncultured Bacteroidaceae bacterium (assembly GCA_964465765.1). Classification (GTDB taxonomy): domain Bacteria; phylum Bacteroidota; class Bacteroidia; order Bacteroidales; family Bacteroidaceae; genus Bacteroides. The sequence continues at coordinate 8,389 of CAYXLA010000027.1, forward strand.
GCTGCCCAAGATTAAGGAATAAGGCGCAACTGCCGGAGTGTTCACGTCGCAAACCTTGTCATAGCGCAAATGCTGCAGTGACGCGGTCGAGCGACTGAGAAATACATAAAACAAGCCCATGTAACTGATTGTGACACTGCGTCACGGTTCGTTACATGGGCTTTCTATTTATAGAGTATCTCTATCGTGTAGGATGCTTTCTATCTTGTAGAATTCTTTCTATC
>CAYXLA010000027.1:8712-10308 GCA_964465765.1 uncultured Bacteroidaceae bacterium
TATCGTATCGTATAGAATACCCTCTATCGTGTCCTTCCCCGACCTTTACTTCTCGGGAGTCTGTGCCAGCGTAGCTACGAGGAAGTCGAAGAACTTCTGCGAGCTTGGTATGTTGGCACGCTCGTTCGGAGTGTGCGGCGACTGCAGCGTCGGTCCGAAGGAAATCATGTCCATATTTGGATAGACGGCGCCAATGATGCCGCACTCCAGACCAGCGTGTATCACCTTCACGCGTGGCTTCTCGCCAAACTGCTGCTCGTAGCTTGTGACCATAGCCTTGAGTATCGGCGACTCAACGTTGGGCTGCCATCCGGAGTATCCGCCCTTGAACTCCGTCTTCATGCCTGCCATGTTGAAGCACGACTCCAGACAGTCGGCAAGATAGTCCTTCATGGCGTCGTTAGAGCTGCGTGCCAGAATCTGGAACTCTGCATTGCCGCCGGCGATGTTGACGATGGCAAGGTTCGACGATGTCTCCACCGTGTCGGGCACTGTCGGGATGTAGCGCACTACGCCGTCGTGGCAAGCCATCAAGGCGTCGATGAGGTTGTCCTGAACCTCTACCGGCACAATGCCTGCGGGCTTCTCGGCATCCTCGAGCTTGAGGGAGATGCCGCTCTCTATCGGTGCGTACTCCTTGTTGAGCTGCTCCTCATACTCATTTATATATGTAGTGAGTTCGGCAACGTCGTCGGGGTTGACCATCAAGACAGCCTCGCCCTCGCGGGGAATGGCGTTGCGCATGTTGCCTCCGTGGAAGGCAGCGAGCTGTGAGTCGAACTCCACCAGCACGTCATGAACAACGCGCGTCAGCACCTTCACGCCGTTAGCACGTCCTTCGCAGATCTCCATGCCCGAGTGTCCGCCGCGCAGTCCCTTGAGCACAATCTTCTTTGCAGTGAAGTCCTTGGCAGGTTCTGTCTCTTTATACTGCAGAGTGGCAATGATGTCCAGTCCGCCGGCGCAGCCGATGTATAGTTCGCCCTCGGTCTCGGAGTCGAGGTTGAGCAGAATGTCGCCCTTCAGCGTATCTGCCTTCAGGTTGAATGCCCCGTACATGCCGGTCTCTTCGTCGCGTGTAATCAGGGCTTCGATTGGTCCGTGCTTGATGGTCTTCGACTCGAGCACGGCCATGATGGCAGCCACGCCCAGTCCGTCGTCGGCACCAAGTGTGGTCCCTTTGGCACGCAGCCACTCGCCGTCGACCCAAGTCTCAATGGGGTCTTTGGTGAAGTCGTGCTCCACGTCGGCAACCTTCTGCGGCACCATGTCCATGTGTGCCTGCAGGATTACGCCCTTGCGGTTCTCCATGCCCGGAGTGGCGGGCTTGCGGATGACGACGTTGCCGGCATTGTCCACAAACGACTCCAGTCCCAAGTCCTTTCCGAAAGCCACGAGGAAGTCGCTCACCTGCTTGGTGTGTCCCGATGGACGCGGAATCTGCGTCAACGAATAGAAGTTTCTCCAAAGCTCCTGCGGAGCCAAATCCTTAATTGTACTCATAAGTCTGTCGATTAAAAGTTTGTTGCATATTTTAGTATGTGCGAATATACAGACATTCCGCAACATTAGCTATCCGTCGCACTAACATATTTT
>CAYXLA010000027.1:10408-18114 GCA_964465765.1 uncultured Bacteroidaceae bacterium
GTGCGAATATACAGACATTCCGCAACATTAGCTATCCGTCGCACTAACATATTTTATCGTCGAGGGGAAAATCTATGGACGTTCAACCATAGAACCTATGGACGTTCAGCCACAAATCTATGGACGTTCAGCCACAAATCTGTGGACGTTCAGCCGCAAATCTGTGGACGTTCAGCCACAGAACCTGTGGACGTTCAACCACAGAACCTGTGGACGTTCAACCATAGAACCTGTGGACGTTCAACCACAGAACCTGTGAACGTTCAACCATAGAATCTGTGGACGTTCAACCAGAGTCGTATAAGTTTTGGCTTACCGATTTTGATGCATAAAACACGGCTTTTTGCTTGTATCCCGAAAAAGTTTTACATTTGTGCGGTTACGAAACCAGATGCTATGCCTTATATCTTTAGAATACTATTGACACTGAACGTGCTGTTTCTGTTGCAGGGAACAGCTGCGTTGGCGCAGCCCAATAACATGCAGCGGGTTGCCGACATGCAGGCGGGCATCCGATACAACGAAAGCATATATCTCATATCCAACTATTCCGTCGTCAACACAAACCTCGAGACCCGCGAGAACCAGACAGTCTCCGAATTGCTGCGGCGGTCGGTAGAGGGCTTCTACTTCTACCTGCGCCACAACGACAAGAGTGGCAACGTCGAGGTGCGTCATCCCGACGGTTCATTCACAGGCTTCGGTCCTGTGCTCGACGACATCCGCTTGGCTCTTGAGCGCGATTCGCTGAAGTTCGTCACGCTGTTCCTCGACTTCAACATCGATATTGAGCTGGGCGACATGTTCAGCAGCAGCGGATTGGCAGATATGATTGCAGTGCACAAAGAAGGCGAGGACTGGCCGTTGCTGTCCGATGCTGTCCGAGACAACAAGCGACTCACCATATTCGAAGTGACAAAACACGTGAACAGTCCTGCATGGATGAACGTCATGGACGATTTTGTGGAACACACCGACCGCTCGTGGGGCAACTACAGCCGCATGCCCGAACAGAGCGACAGGAAGCTTGAGAACACACTTTCGCTCTTCGACGGCTACCGCATGCTGACAAACCGTAACTTCAGCAACGACGACATCACAGAGATGGCACGTCATACACCTTATTTTATAGAGAGCTTCCGCGAATACTGGATCAGAGACGGACGATTGCCGAACTTCGTACTGACCGACAAGTACTACGTGTGGATGGAGACGTTGCTCCGCACGCTGAGAGACTACGACATGGTGTACGGACTGGTGACGACCGGCAATGAGCCGATAGCCTACGTCAACTGGGACGAGATGTCGAACGCCACGACCGGCACGTTCTGCTTCCCGCTTGAACCCGGGACGGAACTGATGTTGGCACCTTCAGTGCCGGGCTACACCGTAGAGCCGCAGAAGATGTATGCCAAGAGCGAAGGCCGAAGGACATATATCGGTGCCTTCAGCGCCACTCCTATTGAGATTGGCGAGGACGTGGAACTCTACCTGACGTTCGACGGCGATGAGCCGGAAGACAAATCAACGAAGCGGCGCAAGGTGAGTGCCGACAACGTGTCTGCCAACTTCGAGACTACACGCGGCCGCTTCTACGTGTTCGGCGACAGCTCACGCATAAGTCTGCCGACAGCGTCGGAGATGAACATACGTGACCACGACTTCACCATGAGTGCGTGGGTCAAGATTCCCGAATACCTCCCCGAGAAAGAAGACTACTGTGTGATTGGAGCACGCAACAACGCCTATCAGCACGGCCTGCATCTGGTGATACGCGACCAAAAGCCGTTCATGGGATTCTTCAACAACGACCTCCAGGGCAACACCACCATCGAAGCCGGCAGATGGTATAATATAATATGGAGATTCAACAAGAGCAACGGCGAGCAAGCCATCTATGTTGATGGCAAGTTGGATGCCGTGTCGACAGGTCGTCCTCCGTATATGGGCAGCGACTCGCTTTATGTTGGATACAACCAGAGCGTGCAGTCGAACTTCGTTGGCATGCTGGACAATGTTTGTATTTGGTCGCGTGTCTTGAGCGAGAAAGAGATTCTCGGCATAAGCAATCAGATAATCGACATAAGCGTAACCGGCAAGTCCACCGGTCGTCGCACGGCGAATGTCCTGCTTACGCTGGTCGCCGTAGCCATAGTCTTCACTGCTTTGTGGACGATACTGGTGCACCGTCTGCACGTATCGCAACGGAAAAAGGCAGCGAAATCCACGGCATTGGATGTGGAAAAGCACGGGAACAGCACGGCAAAACCGCAGGAACAGATAGCGCAAACCGCGGCAATAGGTGCGGGCAGTAAACAGGAGGAGAAAGTCGAACGTCCGAACTCAATAATGCTGTTCGGCGACTTCTGCGTGCTCGACAAGGACGGCGAAGACATAACGCAGCTGTTCACGCCCAAGCTGAAGCAACTGTTCATGTTGCTGTTGCTCTATTCCACAAAAGGCTATTCGGGCATCTCCGGCAGCGATATCAGTGATGCCATTTGGGGCGACCGCGACAGTAAGAACATACGCAGTCTGCGCAGTGTCTCCATATTGAAGCTGCGCAAGATACTCGAGCGCATGGACAAGATTGAGATATGCTATGTCGGCAATAAGTATGTGTTGCGCTTTGGCGGCAACGTCAGTTGCGACTACACCGTTTGTCTCGACATGATTGAGAGTCACAGCATAAACACCCTCGACGACTTCAAGCGCTTCTACACAATAATCGATAGGGGAGAGGTCTTCAAGGACGAGTCGTTCGATTGGCTCGATGACTTCAAAAGCAAAGTCTGCAACTACATTGTCGACACGCTGACGAAGTACGTCAGCAAATATCTGCTCGATGGAGATGCCGAGAAGATTATCCGCATTGCCAACCAGATTCTGCTGAACGACCCCTGCAATGAAGAAGCTCTGCGTTATAAGATTGCAGCCCTAATAAGGCAGAACAATGCCAAGAGCGCACAATATACGTACCATAAATTCTGCTCATTATACTCGAAGATGTACGGCGAAGACTACCGTGTGAGCTTCGACCAGATAGTCGAAACGACGTCTGTTAAGCAGAAAGAAGACCCTGAAGAAGGAAAAAGTTGAAGAAAAAAGAAAAAAGTTTTCTCTGTGTATATCAAGCAGATGCAATATAAATTAGTCGCCGGTTAGCCGCATCTTAACTGACCTTTTAGTTGGTTTTAAGTTTTGGTTTACGCGCACTCTTTTTACTTTGTTGACGCTAATAGCACGAAGAACGACTTAGTTCAAAATAACCTTTTAAATTCTAAACACCATGAGTAAAGAAGAATCAACAATGAAGCTCTCTCGCAGAAGTTTCATGAAGACAGGAGCTGCCGCAGTAGCAGGTTTCACAATCGCTCCTAATGTGATTTTGGGTAAGACCCACGGACACACACCTCCAAGTGATCAAATCAACATCGCCGGTATCGGTTTCGGTAGCCAGGGTGGTGGTGACCTTCAGAACATCATGTCACCGGAAGTAAAGGTAAAGCGCAACATGTACTCAACCGGCATGCTGATGCAGCCCTATGCCGGCATCCAGCAGAAGCGCGAACGCCGCCAGTCCGACCAGGTTCTGCAGATGGGTGATGCCGAGACAGTGACAAAGCATTTCGCCAACATATATGCACTGTGCGATGTCGACACACAGTATGCAGGATGGATGTTCAACAGCTATCCAAGTGCAAAGCGCTACACGGACTTCCGTGAGATGATTGCTAAGGAGAAGGACATCGACGGATATCTAATCGCTACTCCTGACCATCTGCACGCTATCATCGCTGCTACAGCAATGAAGGCTGGCAAGGCTGTCTTCGTTGAGAAGCCTATGGCAAAGACTATCAAGGAAGTTCGCTATCTGGCAGAGTTGGCAAAGAAGACCGGTGTTGTTACACAGATGGGTAACCAGGGACACAACGTCGAAGGTACATACCAGACAGTAGAATGGATTCGCAGCGGCGTCATCGGCAACGTAAGTGAAGTACACATGTGGTCAAACCGCCCGATGTGGAAGCAGGGATATTTCGATCGTCCTGCAGGACAGGCTATCCCGCAGCATCTGGACTACGACCTGTGGTTAGGCCCGGCTCCCGAGAAGCCTTACAACCCCGAGACAACTCACTTCGCATGGCGTGGTCTGTGGGACTACGGTACAGGTGCTATGGGTGATATGGGTGCTCACACATTCGACGCTCCTATCTGGGCACTCGGTCTTGGCATGCCCGACAAGATTTCGGCTACAACTACTCCTTATAATAATGAGTATCTCCCGCAGGCAGAGCAGGTACAGTATCACTTCGCAGCACGTGAGGTTCCATCTCTCGACGGCAAGAAGAAGATCAAGATGCCAGAAGTTAACGTTACATGGTCTGACGGCGGCATCAAGCCTCATCGTCCATATCAGCTGGAGAACGGCCGCGCACTGCGCGAGTGTCTCTATGTCGGCGACAAGGGCATGATGATGCACGGAACACACGGTGCAAGTCCTGAGCTCGTTCCTGAGAAGCCGGGCTTCAAGGCTCCGAACAAGGTTCTCGCACGTCCGAAGAACATCTACGAAGACTGGATCGACGCTATCAAGGAAGGCCGCAAGGCAGCCAACGATTTCGAGGTTGCATCTAAGCTGACCGAGATCATGTTGCTGACCAACATCGCCGTTGCTGCTCAGAACACCAACATCACATTGGAGTACGACGCAGCCAACATGCGCATCACCAACTGCGAAGAGGCAAACAACTACTTCCACTACGAGTATCGTAAGGGTTGGGCGCTTCCTGAGATCTAAAAAACACCGTAACAGGCAAAAATCTAAGAACAATGAACAAATCAAGACGTGAATTTTTAGGTAAGTCCTTTGCAGCTCTTGGAGCAGTTGCATTGGCACCCTCCCTCTTGAGTTCTTGCTCTGGCAATAAGGACGCCTCTGCAGCATCTGCTGCAGATGGCGCCGCTGCCAGCGGCAACCCGAGCTCTGTGTTCAACGGCGTGGCTATAGGCACAATCACCTACAGCTGGCGTTCGATGCCTGGAGGGTTGGAGAATATCGTGAAGTATTGCCATGAAACTGGCATCAGCACCATAGAACTTATGAGCAATGACTTGGAGTCATACCTCGGAGCACCCGAAAGCCCTATGATGCGTATCATGCAGGAGGCAAGAAAGAATCAGCCGCAGCAGCCGGCAGGCGGAGCACCTGGAGGTGCACCTGGCCCAATGCGCAGACCTTCGTTCACTCCTGAACAGCAGGCTGAGATCGACAAGTATAATGCTGATGTTAAGGCATGGCGTATTAATATCGACATGGACAAGGTCGCTCAGGCAAAGAAGTTGCTCGACGACAACGGCATCGAGGCTCACATCGTGAAGTTCTCTCCGTCGTCATGGTCGGACGAAGAAATAGACTACGCTTTCAACGTTGCCAAGGCAATGGGAGCAAAGGCTGTTTCAGAGGAAGTAGGTATGGAAATGGCACAGAAGCTGGCTCCGTTTGCAGAGAAGCACGACATGTATGTCGTTTGCCACCAGCACATGCAGTTTGCTGATCCCGACTTCGACTACGACAAGATTCTTGCAGTTTCGCCTCGCATCATGATGAACTTCGACTCAGGACACTTCTTCGGTTCGACAGGACGTAACCCTATCGAGATCATCGAGAAGTATCACGATCGTATCTTCAGCATACACATCAAGGACAAAACCGGTCCCAACACGCAGCCTACACCTAACACCAATCAGGTTTGGGGTCAGGGCGAGATGCCGTTAGAAGAGGTGCTGACATACATCAAGGATAAGAAGTACCCAATCTATTGCGACATAGAGCTGGAGTATGAGGTTAAGCCTTGGTCGAATGCTGTTAAGGAAGTCAGGACGTGCGTCAACTACGCAAAGCGTATTCTGCTTCTGCCGTAATCATCCCTGATTTATTTTACAAGACGCTTTGAGCCGGATGCTTTCCCATGGGCATCCGGCTCTTTTTATTCCTTTATTTGTCTTTTATGGCAGAAAAATTCCGGTATTTGCATTGCCGTTAAAGTGAATGTGTTTACTTTTACGCGGAGTTGAACGACTCTAAAAAGCAACTTGTTTAATTAAAATAAAAGCAATCATGGGAAAATCAAACGATTCAATGATGTTCTCTCGCAGAAGTTTCCTCAAGACAGGAGCTGCGGCAGTAGCAGGATTTACTATTGCTCCTAACACAATCCTCGGCAAGGCTAACGGCCACACGCCTCCAAGCGATCTTCCTAACATCGCTGCAATTGGTGTTGGTAGCCAGGGTGGTGGTGATATTCAGAACATAGCTACACCTGATGTACCTATCAAGCGCAGAACTTCAACACGTAAGTTCGGTGGCTGGACAAACAACCACTATGCAGGTCTTGAACCTAAGAGAGAAGCTCCAAGAGCATCAGACCAGGCTGTACAGATGGGTGATGCCGGCAAGAAGGAGTTCCACTATGCCAACATCTATGCAATTTGCGATGTCGATACCGACTATGCAGGCTACATCATGGATGGCTATCCAAAGGCAAAGCGCTATACAGACTTCCGCGAGATGCTCGACAAGGAAAAGAGCATCGATGGTGTACTGATTGGTACTCCTGACCACTTGCACGCTATCATTGCTGCTTATGCAATGCTCGCTGGCAAGCACGTCTTCGTTGAGAAGCCTATGGCAAAGACCATTGAGGAGGTTCGTTACTTGAAGGCTCTTGCCAAGAAGACCGGTCTTCAGACACAGATGGGTAACCAGGGACACAACATCGAAGGTACATACAAGACTGTAGAGTACATCCGCAGCGGTGCCATCGGCGATGTAAAGGAAGTCCACATGTGGTCAAACCGTCCTGTATGGGCACAGGGTGACATTCAGCGTCCTGCTGGAGAGTCTGTTCCTGCCAACATGAACTACGACTTGTGGTTAGGCCCGGCTCCTGAGAAGCCTTTCAGCGAGAATACAACTCACTTCTTGTGGCGTGGTCTTTGGGACTACGGAACAGGTGCTATGGGTGATATGGGTGCTCACACATTCGACGCTCCTATCTGGGCACTTGGTCTTGGCATGCCCGACAAGATTCAGGCTACAACAACTCCGTTCAACGACGAGTATCTGCCTATGGGCGAGCTCTGCCAGTATCACTTCCCTGCACGTATGGTCGATGGCAAGCAGATGCCTGAAGTCACAGTCTACTGGAGCGATGGTGGTTTGAAGTTGCCGCGTCCTTTCGAACTCGAGAAGGATCGTCAGCTGCAGGAGTGCCTCTACATCGGTACAGAAGGCATGATGATGCACAGTACTCACGGAGCTAATCCTGAGTTTATCCCTGCACGTCCGGGATGGAAAGAGCCTGCACAAACATTGCATCGTCCTAACAACGTTTACGTTGACTGGGTTGAGGCAATCAAGGGCGAGCACGATGCAGCCAACAACTTCGAGATCGCTTCCAAGCTGACCGAGATTATGTTGCTGACCAACGTTGCAGTTCTGTCACAGCAGCGTAACGTAACTCTTGAGTACGACGCAGAGAACATGAAGATCACTAACCTTCCTGAGGCTAACCAGTTCTTCACACGCGAGTACCGCAAGGGTTGGGAGCTGCCTAAGTTCTAAGCATAAACAGAAAAGACAACCCTATAAAGGGTCGTCGCAATACGAAGAGAGCGCATCATTTATTGGTGCGCTCTCTTTA
>CAYXLA010000028.1:0-17567 GCA_964465765.1 uncultured Bacteroidaceae bacterium
ACCAACAACAAACGATTAACAACAATCACGAACAACCCGACGATATGAAAAAGTATATCATAATGCTCATAATGCTGGCGGCAAGCAGCCTTGTCCTCTCGGCACAGAATCTCGACGTCGACATTCTGCACAGCGTCAACAGTTGGCAAGGCAGTTTCATACACGACTACAGCAACTTCATCTCGTCCACGGAGCCTTACGTCGCTTTCGGCGTTCCCGTGACGATGGCTGTCGTAGGAGCCATAAAGCACGACCAAGGACTGCTGAAAGATGCTTTGTACATTGGCGTGAGCGTGGCAGGATCTTTTGCTGCGGCATACGGACTGAAGTATGTGTTCGACCGCGACCGTCCTTACGTGACCTATCCCGACCGCGTGCATCCCCACAGCTACGAAGACAGTCCGTCGTTCCCCTCGGGACACACAGCCTCGGCTTTCGCCTTAGCCACGTCGCTGTGCATACGCTATCCCAAGTGGTACGTCATTGCACCGTCGGCACTCTACGCATGCTCGGTGGGAGTGTCGCGAATGTACGAAGGCGTGCACTATCCGTCGGATGTGCTGGCAGGTGCTGCCATCGGAGCCGGCTGTGCGGTGGCGAGTGTCTACGTCAACCGTTGGCTCAACAAGGTCTTGTTTGGCAATTAGCAAGTGCGCAGAGGGCGCGGGGGCTACTCGAGGTCGGCAGTCAGCTTGCCGTCGTAGAGCCCTTCGTCGAGGACCTTGACCGCTTGCAACACGCTCTCGTTCACGGTGTTTATGACCTGGTAATATTCGCTCATGTTCCACAGGTCGCGTGCCATCAGAGCCTTCAGCTGGAGCTTGATTAGCGGCAATGACTTGCTGTATTCAGCCTCATCGAACTTTATGTCGACCTTCTCCCCTTCGGTGCGCAGGATGGCAAGCATGGAGTCGTCGACGTTGAAGCCGCTGTTGAAACGGCTGAAGTTCTTGTAGCTCTTCGTCAACTGCTTGCGGTTGTTCTCCACATATTTCGCCACCGTCTTGTTGATGACGCCCTTAGCCATCAGATTGCGGTGCAACTTGGTGTAGAGCGCCGTATCAATCGGCACGAAATAGTCGGGCATGATGCCGCCACCGCCGTAGACCGTTCTCTCGGAGACCAACGTCTTGTATTTCAGTGAGTCGGGGAAGTGGATGCTGTCGGCATGCATCAGCTCACCGTTGTTGTAGCGCTGTATGAGGTCGGAGTTATACTCCTCCATGTCGACCTCCACGGCGTTGCCGTCAGCCTTGCTCGAGCGGGTGTAGGGTTTCTGTATGCAGCGGCCCGATGGCGTGTAGTAGCGTGCCACGGTCAGCCTGATCATGGAGCCGTCGGGCAGGTCAACCTGACGTTGTACCAGTCCTTTGCCGAAGCTGCGGCGGCCGACGACGACAGCACGGTCCCAGTCCTGCAAGGCTCCAGTGACAATCTCGCTCGCCGATGCGCTGTACTCGTCGACCAGCACCACGACCCTGCCCTGCTGGAAGTTGCCGTTGCCCTTTGCATAGAAATTGCGGCGGCGCTCGGAGCGTCCTTCGGTGTAGACAATCAGGTCGCGTTGTCCGAGGAACTCGTTCGCCATGTCGATGGCGGCATCCATATATCCGCCGCCATTACCCTGCAGGTCGAGAATCAAGTCGGTCATGCCCTGGTCTTTCAGTTTCAGCAGGGCTTCCTTGAACTCATCGCCGGTGGTCAGGGCGAACTTGTTGACCTTGATGTAACCCACTCCGGGCTCCACCATATAGGATGCGTCGAGGCTGTAGACGGGAATCTTGTCCCGCTTGATGGTGAAACGGAGCAAGTCGGAGATGCCGCGCCTCAACACCGTGACGTCGACCTTGGAGCCCTTGGGACCACGGAGGCGCTTCATCACGTCGTTGGTGCTCATCTTCACTCCGGCAATCGACGTGTCGTTGACGGCTATTATCCTGTCGCCTGCCAGTATGCCTTCCGTCTCGGACGGACCGCCACTCACGGGCTGAATCACCAGCAGCGTGTCTTCCATCATCTGGAACTGTATGCCGATGCCGTCGAAGTTGCCCTGCAGGGGTTCCTGCAGCTCTTTCACCTCTTCGGGAGTGCTGTAGGTGGAGTGCGGGTCGAGCTGTGCCAACATCTTCACGATGGCTTCTTCGACGAGTTTGTTCTCATTGACGGTGTCGACATACAGGCGGCTGATGGCATATTCTGCCACCTGCAGCTTGCGCAGCGCCTGCTGGTTCGTCTGGCTCCATGCCTGGACGGATAGGAGTGCCGACAGCAATATAAACAGGATGTGTCTTTTCATGATGGGCATTAGTTGTTTTCGGTATGTATGTGTGGCATTCTCTATAAGTCGAGCTTCATGCCGACGGGCATGTAGCGGCTTATGTCCTTGCCGTATTTCAGCATCTCCCTGACCACCGTGGAGCTGACGAGAGCCAGTTCGGGGTCGGTGTAGAGCAGTATGGTCTCTATCCCGATGAGGTCCTTGTACATGGACGCGAGCATCTCTTCGTATTCGAAGTCCTTCACGCTGCGTACGCCGCGCACAATCACGTCGGCACCATACTCCAGCGCGACGTCGGTTGTCGGACCGCTGAACGCCACGACCTTGACGCGGGGCTCATTGGCATAGAAGTCGGATATCATCTTCAGCCGCCGTTCTGCCGTCAGCAGCGGATGCTTCTCGGAGTTGTCGACAATGGCAATGACCACTTCGTCCATGAAGCTCAGCGTGCGCTTCACTATGGATTCATGACCGCGTGTGAAGGGGTCGAAGGTGCCGGGAAACAGTGCTGTCTTCATAGCTGGAAGTCTTTGTTTACCAAGTCTTCCTCGACCACGAGGTTGTTGATGATGAACTGCTGGCGCTCCATGGTGTTGCTGCCCATGTAGAACGTCAACATGTCGTTCACTTTGTCAGTCTTGTGCAGGTTCACCTGGTCGAGGCGTATGTCCTTGTTTATGAAGTGCGTGAACTCCTCCGGCGAAATCTCGCCAAGACCTTTGAATCGCGTGATCTCCGGATTGGGTCCGAGCTTCTCGATTGCCTTCAGGCGCTCGTCCTCGGTGTAGCAGTAGCGCGTCTCCTTCTTGTTGCGCACACGGAATAGCGGCGTCTCCAGTATGTAGACGTGACCTTTCTTAATAAGGTCGGGGAAGAACTGCAGGAAGAAGGTTATCATGAGCAGTCGGATGTGCATGCCGTCGACATCGGCATCGGTGGCGATGATCACTTTGTTGTACCTGAGTCCGTCGAGTCCGTCCTCGATGTTCAGCGCCGCCTGCAGCAGATTGAACTCTTCGTTCTCGTAGACGAGCTTCTTCGTCAGTCCGTAGGAGTTCTTCGGCTTGCCACGCAGACTGAACACCGCCTGTGTGTTCACGTCGCGGCTCTTCGTGATGGAGCCGCTTGCCGAGAGTCCCTCGGTGATGAAGATGCACGACTCCTCCTCCTGCGGACGTCCCTTGCCATCATTTAGGTGATAGCGGCAGTCGCGCAGCTTGCTGTTGTGCAGGTCTGCCTTCTTGGCGCGTTCGCGTGCCAGCTTCGTCACGCCGGCAATAGCCTTGCGTTCGCGCTCCGACGCCTGAATCTTCGTGAGCATGGTCTCGCTCATCAGCGCATTCTTGTGCAGGTAGTTGTCGACTTCCTCCTTCACGAAGTCGCCGACATACTTGTTTATGCTGACGCCGTCGGGGCTCATCATCGTGGAGCCGAGCTTGGTCTTCGTCTGTCCTTCGAACTGCGGCTCCTCGACGTCGATGGCGATTGCAGCCACCAGACCGTTGCGGATGTCGGTGTATTCGAAGTTCTTGTTGTAGAACTCCTTGATGGTTCGTGCCAGGTGTTCCTTCAGTGCACTCTGATGTGTTCCGCCCTGTGTGGTGTGTTGTCCGTTGACGAAGGAGTAGTATTCTTCGCCGTACTGGTCGGTGTGCGTGAAGGCAATCTCGATGTCCTGTCCTTTCAGGTGCACGATGTCGTACAGTCCTTCGGCGGTCATATTGTCCTTCAGCAGGTCTTCCAGTCCGTGGCGGGACACAATTTTGTGTCCATTATATATTATGGAGAGTCCGGTGTTGAGGTAGGTGTAGTTGCGGAGCAGCGTCTCCACGAAGTCGGCATGGAAGGTGTAGCCCGTGAACAGCGTGTCGTCTGGTTCAAAGAACGTGTATGTGCCGTTGGGCTGGTCGGTCTCTTCGGTGCTGTCGCTGACGAGCTTGCCGCGTTCGAACACTGCCGTGCGCACTTTGCCGTCGCGATAGCTGCTGACTTCGAAGTGCAGGCTCAAGGCATTCACCGCCTTCACACCGACGCCGTTCAGTCCGATGCTCTTCTTGAACGCCTTGCTGTCGTACTTGCCGCCCGTGTTGAGCTGGCTGACAGCTTCTATGAGTTTGCCTTGCGGAATGCCGCGGCCGTAGTCGCGCACGCTGACGCGCAGATTGTCCTCTATCGTGACCTCAATCCGGTTGCCGGCGCCCATCTTGAACTCGTCGATGCTGTTGTCTATCGTCTCCTTCAGCAACACGTAGATGCCGTCGTCGGCTTGCGAGCCGTCGCCCAAGCGGCCAATGTACATGCCCGAACGGGCACGTATGTGCTGCATGTCGTCCAAATGGACGATGTTGGAGTCATCGTAGCCGCCGACCGGGGCCGATGCGCCGTTGGTATTCAGTATGTCCTCAGTCTCACCGCTCATTTTATCTCCTTTATGAATGCACGTCTGCGCTTGTGCTGCACGTGGTCGAAGTACTCCCACTGTGCCTGCACCTTGCCGTTCAGCTCGAGCTCAACGTTGGTCTCGGCATATTTGAAGCCGAGCTTCTGATATTCCGGTATGAGGTCGTAGAACAGCAATGCGTTCACTCCCTTGTTCTGATATTCGGGCTTCACCGCCACGAGCAGCAGGTCGAGGCAGTCGCCATAGTGCTTCAGGAACAGCACCTTAGCCAGATGGTACCAGCCGAAGGGCAGCAGCTTGCCGTGTGCCTTCTGCAGTGCATGCGAGAGCGAAGGCATCGACAGTCCGACGCCGACAAGATTCTCGTCCTTGTCGACAATCAGCGACGCCATGTGCAGGTCGATGATGGGCAGATACATGTCGATGTACTGCTTTATCTGTCGCGGCGTGAGCGGCGAGTAGCCGTAGAGCGGGCTGAACGCTTCGTTTATCAGGTCGAAGATGGCCTGTCCGTAGTCTGCCTTTATCTTCTTGCCTGAGGTGTATTTCTTTATCTTCAGCTCGTACTTCTTCATCACTATCTCCGAGATGCGGCGGTGCTTGTCGGGAATCTTGCCCTCTTCGGGCATGAAGACCTTGAACTCCACCCAGTCGGCATCTTTCTGGAAGCCGAGCTTCTCGATGTGCTTCTGATAGTACGGGTAGTTGTAGATGGTTGCCATTGTGCCCAGCTGGTCGAAGCCTTCAATCAGCATTCCCTCGGCATCCATGTCGGTGAAGCCCAATGGTCCCTGAATCTCGGTCATGCCACGCTTCTTGCCCCACTGCTCCACAGCGTCGATCAGCGCTGCCGACACTTCTTCGTCGTCGATGAAGTCGATCCACCCGAAGCGCACGCTCTTGGTGTTCCACTTCTCGTTGGCATGGCGGTTTATGATTGCAGCCACGCGTCCCACCAGCTTGTCGTCCTTGTATGCCAGGAAGTATTCTGCCTCGCAGAACTCGAAAGCTGCGTTTTTCTTGGGATTGAATGTGTTCAACATGTCCTCATACAGGTCGGGCACAGAGTATGGATTGTCCTTATACAACTCGTAGTTGAAACGTATGAACTTCTTGAGGTCGGCTTTGCTCGCCACCGTCTTTATGGTAATTGCCATCTTCTTGCTATTATGCTAATTGTTGCTGTTTTTACGGAATGTTGCGCAAATATATAAAATTCCTCATTAATGCTTACATTTGTATCGGAAGAAGAACCTTAAAGACAATCTGCAACGCCTATGAAGACACGCCATATACTCACAGCAATAGCAGCAGCCGTCTGCTCCGCCACGACAGCCTGTGCAGCAGCACTGCCTACAGACAAGCTGTCGCTACACGGCAGTTGGGCTCTGTCGCTCGACACCGCCGCGACATTCAACGCAGCCATGCTATCCACCCGCAGCAGCGACACCATGCATCTGCCCGGGACTACCGACCGCGCCAAGAAGGGATTCCTGAACACCGACTACAGCGAGACGAGCAATCTGTCGCGCGAATATAGCTTCGTCGGCAAGGCGCTGTATGCCCGACAAGTGACGATTCCCGCAGAATGGCGGGGCAAGAGCATCAGTCTGCTGATGGAACGCACGAAGCCCACCACCGTTTGGGTGGACGGACAGAAGGCGGGGAGCAACAGTAGCATCAGCACCGCACAGCGCTACGACCTCTCTTCTTTGCTCACGCCAGGACAACACACCTTATATATATTGGTAGACAACAGCCGACATGCCGTGCCCGAACAGGTGTTCTCCTCGTCGCATGCCTACTCGGAGAGCACGCAAACAAACTGGAACGGCATCATCGGAGACTTCCGTCTGGAGGCGCAGGACAAGCAACACATCGACAACATCAGCGTGACAACCAACGTGGAAGGCAAGACGGCAACGATAGACATCCTGCTGTCGGAGCCGGCAGAAGGCAGCGAGATTAGTCTGTTCGCGCAGACGTTCAACACGCCAAAAGCACAGCGTACCGTCACACTACGCACTAAGATTGACGACGAGAGCCTGCGGCAGACAATCACTCTGCCATTGGGCAACGACGCACAGCTGTGGAGCGAGTTCTCTCCCGCACTCTACCGACTCAGCGTCAGTCTGCTCGACGGCAGAAAGCTGAAGGACTTCCAGACTGCGACCTTCGGGCTGCACGAATTCAAGACCGACGGCGGTCAGTTCACCATCAACGGCACGACGACATTCCTGCGCGGAAAGCACGATGCCTGCGTGTTCCCACTGACGGGACACACGGCGATGGACGTCGACAGCTGGCGCCACTATTTCCGCACAGCCAAGCAGTATGGCATCAACCACTACCGCTTCCACTCGTGGTGTCCGCCTGAAGCATGCTTCGAAGCTGCCGACGCCGAGGGCATCTACCTGCAGCCCGAGCTTCCCATCTGGGGCACGCTCAACGATGGCGACAGCCGACTGCTCGACTTCCTCCTCGAAGAAGGACGCAACATTCAGCGTGCGTACGGCAATCATCCGTCGTTCGTAATGTTCGGCATCGGCAACGAGATGCAGGGAGCACAGCCGCTGCACATGCTGGTCGATGCCCTCAAAGGGAACGACAGCCGACAGCTCATTGCCTCTGGCTCGAACAACTTCCTCGGCACTAACGGTCCGGCAGACAACGACGATTACTTCACGACATGCCGTGTCGGCAAGGAGACACCCGGTACATTCGACACCCAAGCACGGGCATCGTTCTCCTTTGCCGATGCCGACGACGGAGGCTATCTGAACCATACTTATCCGAACACGAGCATGGACTTCCGACAGGCAGCAGCCTTGTGCGCCATTCCTGTCATCAGCCACGAGACGGGACAGTTTCAGATTTATCCGGACTACAGCGAGATGCAGAAATACACCGGCGTGCTGAAGCCACGCAATATGCAGGTCTTCAAGGACCGACTGGAACGTGCCGGCATGAAGGGCATGGACCGTGCTTTCCACCGTGCATCGGGCAAGTGGGCTGCACTGCTCTATCGTGCCGACATCGAGATGAACCTACGCACAGCCCATTGGGGCGGCTTCCAGTTGCTCGACCTGCAGGACTATCCCGGACAAGGGTCGGCATACGTGGGCATCCTCGATGCCTTCATGGACAGCAAAGGACTTATTGCTGCCGACGAATGGCGACATTTCTGCAACGAGGTGGTGCCGCTGTTTGTGGCGGACAAGCTGTGCTGGACTAACGGCGAAAGACTGATTGGCGACATCAAGATTGCCAATTATTCTGCCAGCGAAATGACGAATGCCATCATCAACTGGCAGCTTACAGATGCAGAGAGCACAGTCGTGGGTAGCGGAGCACGGATGTTCGATGCCGCACAAGGCGAGCTCTCGTTGGCAGCAAGCATCGATCTGCCGCTGTCGACAATCAAAAAGGCGCAGAAGGTAAGGCTCGACCTGTCGGTGCAGGGTACAGACTACTCGAACTCATACGACCTTTGGGTCTATCCGGCAGACAATATGCCCGACCTTAGCGGAAGCGGCGTCAGCATCACCCACAGTCTTGAAGATGCCATTGCGGCACTGTCGGAAGGACACAAGGTGCTGCTCATGCCGGACAAGGATGAGGTGGAGGGACAGACTGTTGGCGCACTGTTCCAGACCGACTATTGGAACTACCGCATGTTCAAAACCATCTGCGAGAACATCGGTAAGCCCGTATCTCCAGGTACTCTCGGCATTCTCACCGACCCGACACACGGAGCTTTCGCCGATTTCCCCACCGAAGAACACACCAACTGGCAGTGGTTCCCCGTTATTAAGCAGAGCTACCCGATGATTCTCGACATTCTGCCCGACGACTATAAGCCCATTGTGCAGGTCATCGACAACGTGGAACGCAACCATCGCCTCGGACTGCTGTTTGAGTTCAACGTCGGTGCAGGCAAGCTGCTGGTGTGCATGTCCAATCTCGAAAGCACGCTCGACAAGCCCGAAGGACGGCAGTTCTGCCTGAGTCTGCTGGAGTACATGCAGGGCCATCGCTTCAATCCGGAATACGACATCGATGCCAACAGTCTGCGCGAACTCTTCCACGCCAAGACTGCCGATGCCGATACCAAACAGTTGAACAACATATCATATTGACGACAAGAACCAAACAGACACACACATAGAACCATGTATAAGTACGATAGCAGAACAGTAGTAACCCTCGATGCAGGCGGCACGAACTTCGTCTTCGGAGCAATGAGGGGATGTGAGTTCATCACCGAGCCCATCAGGTATCCATCGAACTCGCACAATCTGGACCTGTGTCTCGACACGATGGTCCGCGGATTCCGTGAAGTCATCGACTCTCTTGACGACAAGCCTGTAGCCATCAGCTTCGCCTTCCCCGGTCCGGCAGACTATTCCAACGGCATCATCGGCGGCTATCTGCCCAACTTCCCTTCGTTCAGAGACGGTGTCGCCCTCGGCCCATTCCTGCAGCAGGAGTTCGACATACCGGTATTCATCAACAACGACGGCGACCTTTTTGCCTACGGCGAAGCTCTCTGCGGAGCATTGCCCGAAGTCAACAAGCGTCTTGAGGAGCATGGCAGCAACAAGAGATACAAGAACCTGATTGGCTACACCTTCGGCACAGGATTTGGAGTCGGCATCGTCGTCAACGGACAGCTGAACCGTGGTGACAACTCGTGCGTGGAGACCTTCTGTCTGCCGCACAAGAACATCAGTCGCACCATAGTGGAGGAAGGAGTGTCCATCAGAGCCGTAAAGCGCGTTTATGCCGACGAGTCGGGCGACCACGACAGCACCCTTGAGCCTAAAGACATCTGCGACATTGCCGACGGAAGACGTCCGGGTAATGTGGAGATGGCACGCAAAGCTTTTGCCGAAATGGGCGAAGTGGCAGGAGATGCCATGGCGATAACCGCACAGCTCATTGACGGCATCATCGTCATCGGCGGCGGCATCACGGCAGCACGCCATCTCATAATACCATCGTTGCTGAAGGAGATGCGCAGCACGTTCACGACCGTCAGCGGTGAAGTCGTGCCACGCATGCAGATGGAAGTGTTCGACCTTGACAATCCAGAAGAGTTCAAGACCTTTGCCCGCGGCAATAGCAGAATGATTGCAGTGAGAGGCACCGACCGTTCAATAGAATATGACAGCATGAAGCGCATCGGCGTCACCATCTCGAAGCTCGGAGCGCCAAAAGCAATATCGGTGGGAGCCTACGCCTTCGCCTTATCGAAGATTGACGGGCACTCCTGAGGCCAAAGGTGATTGACGTGGAGAACCGGCTTCAGTCGAACTCAAGGTAGCGGCTGATGCGGTCGAAATCTTCCGCGGTGAACTCTTCATACAGCACCAGCGGCTTCAACGACGAGAGTTTTCCGTGGTTGTCTCTGTATTCCTTTATAGCAAGCGCCTGATAGAAACTTATGTACGGATGCCGCCGAAGTCGCGACACGGTGCTGCCGACAGGTATTTTGACTATCATGGTGCTGTCGGCATAGAGCCATGTCT
Source organism: uncultured Bacteroidaceae bacterium (assembly GCA_964465765.1). Classification (GTDB taxonomy): domain Bacteria; phylum Bacteroidota; class Bacteroidia; order Bacteroidales; family Bacteroidaceae; genus Bacteroides. The sequence goes on from CAYXLA010000028.1 coordinate 10,211, forward strand.
GCAGTCTGTCGGCATCGATGTTGATGTCGCGGAGTTGTTGTATGTTGTAGTAACCGCCCAACCGACTTCTGTAGTCTGTTATCATCCGTGCAATGGTGCTGCCTATTCCGGGGATGCGCTTCAGCAGTGTTGTGTCGGCGGCATTAATCTCTATCAGAGTGTCGCGTGTGAACTTGTCGGACGTGTAGTTCTGCTGTCTGGGCTCGCGTGGCAGCAACAACGACGCCGTGTCTCTCGCCTGACGCTTGTCTTCTTCGGGTATCTGTATGTAGCTCTCTATGCATCCATAGAGCGCGCTGTCCATTCCGTAGATACGCAACAGGTCTTCTGGCTGGTGGAAGCGTCCACCGCTATTGCGATATCTCACCACGTTTCGTGCCATCCATGCAGGCAGTCCCAGCTGGCGCAGTTCGGCAGAATCGGCAGTATTGGGATTGAATGTGTGCATTGAGATGACAGCCTCATCGGCAGCAGACGTTGCCTGACGTGCAGGAGTATAGTTACGACGTGCAGGCTGTTCGTCGACAACCTGCGTCTTCTGCATCAAGCTGTTATAGCTCTCGGTAAACTCTTGACTGGATATTTCGTCTTCTGCCTCCGTGTCACCACCTTGACGGCTGAAGTACACAGCAGTATTCACGCCAATCAGCACGAATATGATAACCAGCAGGACGGCAATTCCGCGTTTCTCTTCGGGCCTGTAATAATGGAAGTCCTTGAAGAAACTCGACATGTCAGAACAGTCCTAACTCATTGACAAAAATCAGTGCTATGCCTATCGGCGCTACAAACTTGAGGATGAAGACAAGGGTCTTGTATATCAGTGGCGGCAGAGTGCCGGCACTATTCAGCTCATCGTGAAGAATCTTTGAGTCAAGATACCAGCCTGCGAATATGGATATGAAGAATCCGCCTATCGGCAGCATTATCTTGGCAGTGAAGAAGTCGAAGAGGTCGAACAGCGTCATGCCGAATACCGTGAAGTCTTTACCGATGCCCATCGACAAGGCGCAGACGACACCGATGATTGTACACAGTATTGAGACAATGCGTGCTGCACGGCCGCGTGTCATTTTGAACTCTTCGTTGAGGTATATCGTCACAACCTCATGCAGCGAGATGGTCGACGTCAGTGCTGCCAATGCCAGCAGGACGTAGAACGACAGACTGAGTATGTATGCCAGCCAAGGAATGCCCGCAAAGGCTTGCGTGAACACGTTGGGCAGTGTTATGAACACCAGACTTGGACCTGCATCGGGCTGTATGCCTACCGAGAATGCCGCAGGGAAGATTATCACTCCGGCAAGTATGGCTACAAAGGTGTCGATGCTTGCAACGCTGAAAGCTGTTCGCGTGAGGTCGGTACTCTTGGGGAAATATGATGCATAAGTGCACAGACAACCCATGGCAAGACTCAGCGAGAAGAACGTCTGTCCCAGTGCAGAGAGGAAGGCATTGGCATCGAGTTTACTAAAGTCGGGCTTGAAGAGGAACTCCAGTCCGAGATTGCCGCCAGGCAACAGTGCCGAACAGATGGCAAGCACCACAAGCAGGATGAACAGTACCGGCATGAGTATCTTTGCCGACTTCTCGATGCCTTTCTGCACTCCTTTCGTGATGACGAAGTGCGTAGCCAGCATGAACAGCACCAACCACAGCACTGGTCTGAAGGGACTGGCGGAAAACTCACTGAATGCTTCTGAGAACTGCGCAGCGTCTTTCCCTGCAAAAGAGTTTGTTGCTGCCGCGTAGATATACTCCAGCGTCCAGCCGGCAACCACATTATAGTATCCCAATATGAGGAATCCTGTCAATACGCTCCAACGTCCTACCCATTTCCACGGTGTACCTGGAGCCAGCTTCTGGTAAGCTCCTGCCGTATTGGAACGCGAACGACGACCAATGCTGAACTCAGCTGCCATGACAGGAATGCCGAAGAAAATGACGCAAGCAATATAAAGAAGGATGAAGAGTGCACCTCCATCGTTGCCAACCTGATAAGGGAAACGCCAAATGTTACCTAATCCTACTGCCGACCCGGCTGCTGCCAGTATTGTGCCTAACTTGCTGCCGAACGTCACTCTATTTTCATTTGCCATAAGTCTGCTAAAAGTTTCAAAATGATTTATCAGGAGCTCTAAACAGGTGCAAAGATAAAGACATTTCCTTATCTTTGCAGGCATAATGTAAAAATTTAGACTCGTGCTTACATTACTGAAACGATACCCACTGTCATTGCTTATAATAGCGGTTGTGACTTATCTGTCGTTCTTCCGCACTCCATCGACCAGCCTCAACGACATACCCAACATCGACAAGGTTGTGCACGTGTGCATGTACTTTGGCATGTCGGTGATGCTATGGTTTGAATTTCTGCGCGGTCATCGCGAAGGAAAAGTATCACTGTGGCACGCCATCATAGGTGCAACGATTTGTCCGTTGATATATGGCGGACTGGTGGAGATATTCCAGGAGAATGCCACCGACTACCGTTCGGGCGACTGGATTGACTTCGCTGCCGATGCAGCAGGAGTGCTTCTTGCCACACTGTTTGCGCTCTTCGTCATGCGTCGCTATCTGTGGAACAGCAGCAAGAAATAGGTACACACCCACCTACAGATACTGCGGCAAGGTGTAGAGCCTGGTTCCGTTAGATCCCTTGATGAGTATGGTCTTGCCTGCGGGTTTTTCCTTACGCAGCATGTCGATGAGCGTACCTACATCGGGCACGCAGACGAAGTTGTTGCGTGTACGAGCGAAACATTCTCCCACGAGAACCACATCCTTGAAGCCTGCCGACACCAGACTGTCCACAACCTTCTGGTGTTCTGCCTCACTGTCGGCTCCCAACTCGCGCATGTCACCGAGTATAAGCATCTTGCCATCCATAGGCAGTCGTCTGAAGTTGTCGATAGAAGCCTGCATACTGCTGGGGTTGGCATTATAGGCATCAACAATCAACGTATTGCTGTCGGTATGCACCAGTTCCGAGCGGCTGTTGGTCGGGGTGTAATCTTCTATTGCCTTACATACGTCGTCGGCATCAACGCCAAAGTAGGTTCCTATGGTTGCAGCAGCCAGTGCATTGGCGAAGTTATAACTGCCAATGAGTTTGGTCTGCACATGATGCCATGTATCACCTTCGCCGTGCTTCCAGCCGAACGACATGAACACGCCATTCTCCTCCAGACTGCCCTGCACGTAGCAGTCGGCAGATGTTCCGTAGGTAACGGTCCGCAGTCCATAGGCATGAGCCGACAGTATTTCGTCGTCTGCATTGAGAAAAGCCAACGTATCTTCCTTGCCGTGCAGATGGTCATACAGCTCGGTCTTGGTACGCACAACGCCGTCGAAAGAGCCAAAGCCCTGAAGATGTGCACGACCAACATTCGTAATCAGTCCGCAGTCTGGCTCGGCAATGTCGACAAGTTCCTTGATGTCGCCAGGATGACTGGCTCCCATCTCTATGATGCCCAACTGATGTTCAGCCTTCAGGCGCAGCAAGGTAAGCGGCACACCGATGCTGTTGTTGAGGTTGCCCTGAGTGTAGAGGATGTTATACTTGCGTCCCAACACTGCTGCTGTCAGCTCCTTGGTAGTGGTCTTACCGTTCGTGCCGGTGATGCCAATCAGCTTTGTTCCCATTTGCAGACGATGGTAATTGGCAAGACGCTGCAGCGTCTCCAGCCCGTCATCGACCAGGAAATAGCGGTTGTCGGACGGGTCACAGAAGTCTGCTTCATCGACAACAGCACAACGGCAGCCGCTCTGCAATGCTGAGGCAGCATAGGCATTACCATTGAACTTATCGCCCTTCAGGGCAATGAACATAGAGCCTTCAGGGCAATGGCGGCTGTCGGTGGTCACACCATTGCAGCTGCGAAACAATTCATACAGACGGGTCAAATCCTTTTCGGTCATGGTTCTCCTTTTTCTTGACACACAAAGGTAGTGCAAGTTTTGTTTTTTCATACTTTTGTGACAAAACAAAGAAAAGACGGGCGACAGATGTTTGCAAGATACATAAACGTGAACGGAAGACTGATGGACTTGTCCCAGCCGCGTGTCATGGGCATACTCAACGTCACGCCCGACTCGTTCTATGCCGTGAGCCGCCGACAGGAAGGCGATGACGTGAAGAAGCGCGTCAGACAAATGCTGGACGAGGGTGCCGACATCATCGACATAGGCGGATATTCATCACGTCCCGGAGCCGACGATGTGTCGGCAGAAGAAGAGATGACGCGTCTGCGCAATGGACTTGAAGCATTGCGTTCGGAGGCTCCTGATGCCGTCGTATCGGTCGACACGTTCCGTGCTGATGTGGCAAGGATGTGCGTCGAGGAGTATGGCGTGGCAATCATAAACGACATATCGGCAGGAGAGATCGACGACCAGATGTTGCCAACAGCTGCACGTCTTGGCGTGCCATATTGCCTGATGCACATGAAGGGAACGCCACACGACATGCAGGATGCGCCTGACTACAAGGACGGAATACTGAAAGAAGTGCTGCTGTTCTTGGCACAGAAGATAGCCAAGCTGCGTGACCTCGGAGCCAAGGACATCATTCTCGACCCGGGCTTCGGCTTCGGCAAGACGCTGGAGCACAACTACGAACTGATGGCACACCTCAACGAGTTCCGCATATTCGAGATGCCGTTGCTGGTTGGCATATCACGCAAGTCGATGATATACCGCCTGCTGGGCACCGATGCCGACGGAGCTCTTAACGGTACGACCGCATTGAACACCATGGCATTGCTGAAAGGGGCAAACATCTTGCGCGTGCACGACGTGCGGCAGGCTGTCGAGGCGGTGAAGATTGTGGAACAGACAAGGAAGTTTGAATTCACAACCGACGACTGAATACACATTATTCATATATAATACATACGAGCCGTGTTCTTCAATTTTGGAATAAAAGACTTCATAGACATTCTGCTGGTGGCTTCGCTGCTGTACTACACCTACAAGCTGATGAAGGCATCGGGATCGATACGTGTGTTCAAGGGACTGATGATCTTCGTGCTTGTGTGGCTCGTGGTGACGCAAGTACTCGACATGCGACTGCTCGGTTCCATACTCGACAAGTTGGTCAGCGTGGGCGTACTGGCAGTCATCATCCTCTTCCAGGAGGAGATACGCCACTTCCTCTTCACCCTTGGCTCGAGGCAGAACACCGGCATCTTTGCCCGCTTGTTCTCTGGCAACAAGCACAAGAGCACAAATGTCGAAGACATCATGCCCATTGTCATGGCTTGTCTCAGCATGTCGAAAGGCAAGGTGGGAGCACTCATCGTGATGGAACGCAAGTTTCCGCTCGACGAGATTGTCAAGACAGGCGACCAGATAGATGCCGCCATCAACCAGCGACTCATAGAGAACATCTTCTTCAAGAACAGTCCGTTGCACGACGGAGCCATGATCATCAGCAAGAAACGAATCGAGGCTGCCGGCTGCATACTACCTGTGTCGCACAATCTTGATATTCCCAAAGAACTGGGATTGCGCCATCGTGCCGCCTTGGGCATATCGCAGGAGACGGACGCACTGACTATTGTCGTCTCCGAAGAGACCGGAGGCATCACCGCAACACAGCATGGAAAGTTCTACCGCAACCTCAATGCCGAGGAGCTGGAGCAGATGCTGACAGCCGAATACTGACACCTGTACGTTTTTTCTTTGTCGTTTGCGCCATAGTGATTACATTTGCAAGCTTTGAATAGGCAAATGGAAATAGGTTAAAAGTAAACTATGGCAAATACTAACAATCACGTCGGCTTTGGCAGCAAGATAGGAGCCATTCTGGCGGCTGCAGGCTCGGCAGTGGGACTTGGAAACGTTTGGAGATTCCCGACAGAGACAGGAGAGAACGGTGGAGCAGCATTCATACTGATATACCTGGTATTTATGTTCTTCATCTCCGCACCCATCATGGTGGCGGAGTTCACCATCGGACGCTACGGACAGAGCGACGTGTCGCACTCGTTCTACTCAATGAGCGACGGCAAGAAAGGCTGGCGGCTCATGGGACTGCTGCCTGTGGTGGCGGGCTTCCTCGTGCTGAGCTACTATGCCGTAGTATCGGGATGGACGCTGGAATATGCTTGGCGTGCTGGAATAAACGACTTTTCCGGACGACTGGCATCCGACTACGTCTCCGACTTTGCCGCGTTCACGTCCGACCCCGCACAGCCTCTGATGTGGCTGTTCTTCATCTTGGCACTGACATTTGGCATTGTGGCATCGGGAGTGCAGAAAGGCATTGAGCGTGCGTCAAAGATTATGATGCCCATCCTCTTCATCTGCCTCATCGTGCCTATGGTGTGCTCGGTGACGTTGCCAGATGCTTCGCGCGGTCTGACATTCCTGCTCAAGCCCGACTTCTCGAAGGTTACTGGCGCTACGTTCCTATCTGCCTTGGGACAGTCGTTCTTCTCACTCAGCGTGGGACTTTGCTGTCTGTGCACCTATGCATGCTACTTCCGCAAGGACATCAACCTCATAAAGGACGGACTCAGCGTGGCTACAATCGACACTATGGTCGCACTGATGGCAGGACTCATCATCTTCCCTGCAGTCTACTCCATACCTGGAGCACAGCCCGACGCAGGTCCAAGTCTGGTGTTCATAACGCTGCCCTACGTGTTCCAGCAGGTATTCGGCGGACTGCCAATACTGGCATACATCTTCTCACTGATGTTCTACATACTGCTGGTGATGGCTGCCCTGACATCGTCAATCTCCATGCTCGAGATGGTTGTGGCGTACTTCCATAACGAGAAGCACGTCAGCCGTCGCAAGGCAGCACTGATAATCAGCGCCATCTGCATGGTGCTTGGCACGGCTTGCTCATTGTCGTTTGGCGTATGGAGCGAAGTGAAGATTTTCGGAATGGGCTTCTTCGACCTGTTCGACTATCTTGTAGCCAAGTTCCTCATGCCAATAGGCAGTCTCCTCATCTGTATCTTCCTGGGATGGGTGGTAGACGAGAAGAAGGTGCGGAACGAAATCACCAATGGCGGCACATTGCGTCAGCCATTGTATCCGGTATTCCGCTTCATCATCCGCTATCTTGCTCCCATCTGCATCGTGCTGATCTTCCTGAACGAGCTCGGACTGTTCAATCTGCTTTAGTCGGGAAACAACGATTTCAAGGACATTAATGTCTAGGGCCCGAGACATTAATATCTAAGGCTCGAGACATTAATGTCTAAGCCCCTAGAGTATATAGTCCCCAAATGCAGATTCCGACCCCGCCGGAGTCAGTAGTACTTACTCGGCAAAGTAAGATATACTTCGAGGGCAAAGTAAGTAGTACTTACTTGGTCAAGTTAGTAGTACTTACTTTTTT
>CAYXLA010000029.1:0-17397 GCA_964465765.1 uncultured Bacteroidaceae bacterium
AACGAGAGGTACCTTCAGAACGCGTCTGACAAGGGGTATTGAACGATTATTGAACAGTTATTGAACAGATTTTAAACGCTTTGGAATAGACTTGCATATGTGCATGGAAAACGTTACGAGCACATACAGCCTATTGAGCGAATCAGATGACCTCAGGCGGACAGTCGGGAACGAAGCTGCTGCGTATGCGCCATTCCTGCGGATAGAGATTGTTGGCACGTGTGCCGAGGTTCTTGGCAAAGCCCAGCGGCATGCCACGATATGTCAGGAGCACGAAGCCTCGCGGTGCCGACGGTGGGAGTTGCATCACCGAGCCTTGCAGATATGCCACTGCCTGACGGTAGTCAAGAGCCACAGACACAAAGGCTGTAACGTTGAGGGCAGTGCTCATCGCCAACGCATGCTGTGGGACAAGGTCCTTGCCTTTGAGCACTGCCAATGGCACACCGGCATGCAATGTGCGGAAGCCGAGACTCGTCATGCTGCGCAACATATATATATAAGGTGTGGTGAAAGCCGTTATGCCCTCTCCCATCGCCATCAGTTCCAGGTCGTCCCTGCCGTTTATCCAGCTGGAGACAGTGCGAATGGACTTCTCGAGCAGTGGATTTGTCTGTGCATTCCGCCGGTTTTTGTTGCGTGAAGCAGTGCTTTTGCCCGTGCCGACCACAGCGTCGTCTCCTCTCTTCCGCAGTACTGCCATGAAGAATCCTTCACCACGTGTGCGCCCTGGCAAGAAGTGATAGACGGGGAAGTCTGCTCCTTGTAGCATGTTGCCTGCAATGTTCCATCCGTCGTGCAGTGCAACAGGCAGTATGTCCGCACCAAGCTCGGAGGCTATCCATGCCACATTCTCCTCGTCCTCGCGGGTGTTGAAGGTGCAGGTGCTGTATACCAGCAGTCCGCCACCCTTGAGTGCAGGCCACACATCGGCAATGATGTCGCGCTGTCGCTGACGGCACATCTCCACGTTGGCCATGCTCCATTCCGCCACTGCCGTTTCGTCCTTGCGGAACATTCCTTCGCCTGAGCATGGCACGTCGGCAACAATCAGGTCGAACGCCGACTGCAGCTGCGCGAAGTCAGCAGGTGCATTGTTCGTGACGATGACATCGGGATGTCCCCACTTGGTCATGTTCTCTGCCAGAATGTTGGCACGCTGACGCACATATTCATTACTGACAAGCAGGCTTCCGCTGGGCAACAGCTGCCTGAGGTGAGTGGACTTGCCACCAGGGGCAGCACACAAATCGAGTGCAACGCAACCTTTGTCTCGCTCAAGATAGCTTGCGAGAGCCTGCTCCAGAAACATCGACGAGGCCTCTTGCACATAGTAGCAACCGGCATGGAACAACGGATCGAAGGTGAACTGTGGTCTGCCTGCAAGATAACGTCCATCGGCACACCACGGCACAGCATCCGTAGGCTCCGGGCATGGCAGTCCGTAGAGCTCTGCCTTCTGTCGGTTAAGGCGGATGCTCGTCACACGGTCCTCGCCGCTAAGTGCAGCAATAAGAGCCGATGCCTCATCGTCGGGCATCTGGACACGCAACATGTTTATGAAGTCTTGCGGTAATTGCATCTCTCCGGTCTCTCTGTCTGTTCTGAATCTTTTACGAGTGCATCGGCAGTCGTCGCGGGCAAAGATATAACTTTGCCTGTGAAATATTTTGCAGCGGGTGCAACCTTTTGCGCCGCCGCTGCGTCTAATGCATGTAAACAAGAACAAAAAACACACATCAGATATGAAAAGAATAGCAACATTGGCAGTAGCGACGTTCATGGCGATTGCTCCTGCACTGGCACAAAGCCACGAAACGACAACCACCGACAAACAAGGCAACCGCGTGGTGATAGAGATTAGCGACGCGCCCTCGACCAAGGGCGACACGCTCAATGTGACGACATACACAGGCAAGGGGAACATCGCCGACAGCCTCTCGTCATCCAGCAAAGACGAAGATGCCAGCATCAACATCACTCTTTCCAAGGAAGATGCCGAGGCGATGGAAGACCTCATCGACAGCTTCTCTAGCGGTGACATGACCGAATCCGTGCTCAAGCACGTCGTCATGCCAATGGCGATAATTAGTCTGGTGGGCGTGCTTCTGCCGATAGTATGTATCATCGCCGTGCTAATCTATTCCTACAAGAAGCGCAAGGCGAAATACAGTCTGGCAGAAAAGATAATCGATAGCGGACAGCCGTTGCCCGATGGTCTCAACGACGTCTTGGAAGATGCCAAGCTGAACGACCTGTATTCGCGCGGCATCAAGAACATCTGCATCGGCACGGCACTGACACTCTTTCTCTACTTCCTGACCGACACAATCGCTATAGCATGCATCGGACTGTTCATTGTGGCTAACGGCGTGAGCCAGCTGCTTGGCTTCCGCAGGCTAGAGAAAGCAGGCATGACCAACAAGACCAACACAGCCAAACCCGCAGACGACAGCAAGCCGGCAGAAGAGAATAAGCCTGCAGAGCAAGACGGACAGGCAGAATAAGCCCTCATCGTACACAGACGCAACTTCACAGAGATAGTATAAGACATGAAGGCTCCTGCCGACACCGTATTGATTGCACAAGTGCTGATACTGCACAGTCAGCGTGCCTTCGGGCAGTTGGTTGAGCGGTATCAGTCGCCCATCCGACGGTTCTTCCTGAACCAGACATGCGGCGACAAGGCACTGAGCGACGACCTGTCGCAAGAGACCTTCATCAAGGCATACACGGGTCTGAAGAACTTCCAGGGAGCGGCAAACTTCCAGACTTGGCTCTACAGAATTGCGTACAACGTGTTTTATGACTATATTCGCAGCCGCAAGGACGAGGACGACATCGACACCATCGAGGCTGATGCCCGCTACAGCGAGGAGCAGAGCGATGCAGGAAAGACGATGGACATCTACCGCGCCATGCAGCAGCTCAGCAAGGACGAGCGCACGTGCATTACGCTGTTCTACATGGAGGACAAGCAGATAAAGCAGATAGCCGACATAACGGGAATGGCGGAGGGCACGATAAAGAGCCACCTCAGCCGAGGAAAAGACAAAATGGCAAAATACTTGAAGGAGAATGGATATGGACAATAACGACGAACTGCTGATACGTAATTTCTTGACGGAGAACCGCCATGACATTAGCGACGACGGCTTCACGCAGCGCGTCATGCAGAACCTGCCGCAGACCGACGAACATCGTGTGCGCCGCATCATGCTGTGTGTGCAGGCAGTGTTGTATGCTGTCATTGCCGTAATATTCGTACTGCTTGGCGGACTCGACACACTGCGTGGACTCACAGAAGGAGCATTGGCAGATATTCTGTCTGCCGCCATCACCGACGGCGTCAGCCTGACACCGTTCTTCATTGTCGCAGCAGCCTGCATACTCCTGCTCTACTACCGCATCTACGAACTTGCTTCGGGGAACTGACGGTCCACTGACCGCTCAATCCTCACCCCACACCTTCACCCACACCATCCGTGTGTGATAGTAAGTAACCTACCGCGCAGTATCGAATACGAAACTGCGCGGTTTCAGTTTCCAAACCGTGCAGTTTCAGATTACTTACTCTGGGACGTAAATGATGCGACCGTCGTCGAGCTGATATGCCACACCAACCTTGCGGCCTCGGCTGCCCGACGATTCGGAGTCTTCACTCGGTGTGTAGCGCTTTATCTCCTGTCCCTGCTTGGTGATGATCTCCATGTCCTGCTGTCCGGGGTTCTTCACCATGGTGAAGTCTTCCTGCGAGAATATCTCCGTCATGTTATAGCGCGCCACGAGTGCCACCATCAGTGCAACGGCGAAGACCATGGCGACATCGAACAGATTGCTGACGGTGCCCATCGGGTCGGCATCGCTGCCTTCGGAGTGCAGCAGTGCATTGCGTCTGCGTAAGGTCTTTCTGCTGTTCATCTGTCGTCCTCGTTTGTCGCCCTGGCAGGTGCCTGGAGCACTTCGTTGATGTAGTTGAGGCTGTTGATGTCCTTGGCATACCAGCGCTGGCGTGCTTGTGAGGTGACCACGCCGACAGCAGCGATGCACATGCCGACGACCGTCGTGGCAAAAGCCACCTGCATGTTGTAGGCCATCGAGCTGAGGTCGCCGTTGGCAAGTCCCACAAGTGCAGGTCCCATGGGTATGAGCGTTCCCATCAGTCCGAGCATGGGGCCCAGCTTGACAAGCATGCGCGGACGGCTCAGCTCGCGTTCAGCCTCGACTTCATAGTCGGAGAGCAGCAGCTCGCAATAGGCAGGCTCGCCATCGCGTTCGAGCATCTTGCCAAGACAACGGCTGAAAGGTGAGCCGCCTGTGGCAAGTGGCTTGAGCTGTTCGACGGCATTCCCAGCAGTCAGGCTCGCTATTGTCTTCTGCGTCCGATTCTGCAATCTGTGCCTACGACTGTACTCCACGAAGAAGCCTCCAGCAAGTACGACAGCGTAAAGCAGAAAGACAAGCAGAAGGACCACTACGGGAATCAGCAGTCCGTTTGAAATCCAGAACAATGCATTTGATATCGCTTCCATTTGTGTATATGTTATCTTAGTTTAGTCTTCTATCTACATCATCATCAATCATGCCATGCCCACCATCACCACGGTCATCAGCACTGCGGCATACTCCGCATAGAACAGCAGTTCCATCCGTCGGTTGCCCTGCGGCAACAGCCAGAGCATTGTCTGACTGAGCAGAGCCGCCAGTACGGTGCATGCAAGAGCCATTGCCCATGCCAGCAGACCGAAGTCGATGCCTGGGAATGCCAGCAACGACCATATCACTGCCACGTACGCCACGCCGAAGAGCGACAGTCCGGGGTAGCAGTAGAGCATCGTGCGCATGGCTTTGTTCCATCGGGGATTTGTCCAGACAGTCGTCTCCCGCATTGTCGAGAAGCACCAGCCTATCATCAGCAAGGCTTCGATGACGACGACGGCAGACACATTGAGCATCGTGCCTTTCGACGACAAGGCTGCAGCAAGTTGCAATACTGGCTGCTCGGTGACGACAGGCGTAATAATCCATGCCCACACGCCAAGCATCAGAGCGAGGGCCAGCCGTACCTTCCACGGATAGAAGCCCAGCTTCAGCAGACAGCCCATCGACGTCAGCATCAACAATATCAGTGCTACGAGTTCCAATGCCCTACTGTTCCTTCCTCCTGCGAATCAGAATTATGACGAGCACAACGATTGCGACCACGCCCAAGGCTATGGGGACATTGTGCACCAGACGTTCTGCAGTCTGACTCTCGCTCAACGTCTGCTGCTTCAGCACCATCTCCTTGCCGTTGCTGTTGCCCGAGGCTGCCTCGTAGACCTGCTTCATGGTGGCATCGTATCTGTCACGGGTCTCACCACTGAGCTGCTGTGCCACGAAGCCTTGAAGTTTGCGGTTGCCGCACACAAACTCTGTGCAGGCTGCACTGTGCTCCTCAGTCATGCGTGCATGTTGCTCGGCAACGGCCTTCAGCTGTGCGTCTGAGGGAGTCCAATATCCTTTGCGGGCACTCTCAAGCATCACTGCCGTCATCGACTGGAATGCTGCCGGATTGGTCTCGCTGAACCACTGGTACACGCCGAGATTGTTCTCGTCGGCGATATACATCCGGTAGAGGTCATTATATATCTCCTTGTCCATCACCGACGGACGCATGACGTGCCAGCCGAATATGTTGCGGAATGTCTCGCCGAAGCTCTGTGCAGCACCTGCACCACCCTTCATACGTTCCTGCACAAACGTAGGATTGAGCACTGTGGCACGCGTCTCCACGCCCACAGCCTCCTTAGCTTCCTGCATGCGACGGTTGCTGCGGTTGCGGTAGTCTGCCATATAAGCATCAGGCTCTTTGCCTGTAAGCGTCTTCACGGCAAGAGACAAACCGCCGGTAAACTCATACACATGGTCGAGCGACACCGGTCCCCACGTGTTGCTCTGACGTGGCTGAATGACGACATCTGTCTGCTGCATGGCAGACGCGAATATGTCGCGAGAGAAACTTCCCCAATGGTCATCGTCGCCATACATAGCACCCATGTTGTTGAGGTAACCGTCGACAAGTTCCTTAGTATCATCCCACGAACCGCTGCTCTCTGTGTAGCCCAACATGCCAGTGCTGTAGCCACTATTGACAGGTCCGAACACACGCATCACCGACATCTCGCGAGCCTCTGCAGGCGACATGCCTTTCTCCACCAGTTCCTTCTCCTGCCATGTCGTACCTTCTGACACATAGTTGGGATACTTCTCTGCCGGCGCACCCGATGCCAGCTTCACGGCTTCTGTGATTAGTTTCAAGCGTGAGCCTGCAATGTCGCGCAGCTGTCCCGACACCTGCACCATCACGTTGACACGCGGTCGGCCAAGTTCCTCTTCAGGCACAAGACGCAGGTCCACCACACGTCCCTGCACATCGCGAACAGGCTCCGTGCCCAGCATCCACAATGCCTGTGCTATGGTTGCCCCTTCTGTATTGATGAACTCGCCTGCCCAGAACGTGTAGCTGACCTTATGCGGATATTCGCCATGCTTCTGCACGTACTGCTGCAGCGTGACGTCTGCCAACCTACGGCCATCTTCCCATGCACGTTCGTTGGGTGTGTTCTCGGCATTTATGCTGTACATGTTGCGCCCTGTGGGCAACACATTAGGATTCAACACAGGATCACCACCAGGAGCAGGGAATATGTTCTGCCCACTCAGAGCATTGGTAAGGACATTCACTTCGTTCTCCGACGACTGCTTCAACAAACGATAGTACGCCACAGCAGGTCGAAGGTCTGCGGCTACCGATGCTGTGTCGGCAGGCATATGCTCGAGCACAGAGCGTATGCGCTGCTTTGCCTGCGGCAGATAATGATGTGCTATCTCCGTGTAGTCCTGCAGCTCATCGGTAGTTATCTTGCCTGCATCGCGGTCGCGCCTTGCCGTCTCGTACGCCAACTGGTCGGCATATATGGCAAGCACTGTCGTCCGCAGGTCGCGTTCCGAATAAGGTTGTCCCAGCGTATAGTATGCGCCAGTGGTCTTCTCGTTGGCAATCTCCTCGGCAAAGGCATCGAGTTTCTCCAGTTCCTCGAGTGTGTAGGGCTTGCCAGACACTGAGTCAAGATCCAGATTGCGGTGAAGCCCCAGCTTCAACACTTCGTTCTTAATGCGAATGCCAAGGGCGGTGCTGGCACCACTGCCGGCATCTATAGCCTTATGCACGTCGTCGAGCAGAGCCGAATAGCGTTGCCGCATGCCGCTTTCCACGTATGGAGGTGTGAGGTGTGTGACGATGGCTGCATGTGTACGCCGTTTGGCAATGATGCTCTCGCCCACATTGCCTGTGGTGTACAGATAGAAGTGTGGCAGGTTGCCTACGAGAGCTTCCGACCAGTCGGCAGCAGAGAGTGCAGCATTCTTTCCTGGCGTATACTCCAAGTTGCCATGCGTGCCGAAGTGTATCAGTGCATCAGCCTTGAAGCCTTTCTGCATATATAGATATGGAGCAAGATAGCTGTGCGGCGGTGCCACTGGCGAGCCATGCACCAGCTTGAACTCATCGTCGCCAAGTGCAGGACGTGGCTGTGGAAACAGCAGGACGTTGCCAAACTGCAGACAGGCAACGGCAATGCTATCGCCTGTGGCAAGCAAGTTGCCTGGCGCATCGCCATAGCGTTCGGTCACTTCTCGGTACTTTTCCGGTAGTATGACCTGGTGTGCCCATTCCTCATACTGCTGTGTAGTAAGCCACACAGGATGTGCATGCTTCAGGAACTCATCCTGCGATCCTTTGGCATACGAGCCCAGCACAGCGCCATCGCGCAAGATGCGTTGTTCGAACTCCTTCTCTGTTGCAGGCAATCCCGACACATCGTAGCCCTCACTCCTGAGGTGCTTCAGGAAGTTATAGAGAGAAGGCACAACCTCCATGCCACTGGCGAGCAGTGCATCCTTGCCAGGATTCTTGAAGTAGCAGATGGCAATGCGCTTGTCACTGTTGTCCATGTCGCGCAGCTTCATGTAGTTGGTAAACAACCGTATGAACGCATCCGCACGTTCGGCCTCCACATTGCGCACATAGTACCCTTCCTCGTTCTCGTTCTGTGTGGAGAGGGCATAGGAGCCTACGCCACCATCTATCTCTGGTATGACGATGCGTGCCGTCAAGGAGCCTCCCGTAATTGGTTTGTCCACGTCGAGCCATTCATCGTGATTCTGCGACAGCGGATATGGAGTGAAGAGCATTATGTTCTGGCTATGCACCCAGCTGACAAGCGAATCGTTGCCCAGACGTCCCATAGGGAAGTAGATGAGTGCATCAGGATGAAGCTGTCGGAGCAGTCGCTCACGTCCTTTGCCCGTGCCGACAAAAGGATAGACATTATATCCCAGCGTGGTGAGCTGTGTTATCAGAGTGTCCAGATACAGTCGGTTGCCTTCCGCAGGGAATGCCACGCCTGCCAGCATACCAATGGTCTTGCCACCATCATTATAGATTCCCTTCTCCTTTAGATAGTCAGTGAGTTCCGCTGCCGAGGTGAAGTATCTGCCGTATTCACGATGATAGAACATGTTGTCGGGCATCAGGACAGGCTGTTCATATTGCTGGTCGCCCAGGCGGTGCGGCGTGGTTATGTGGCGCAGATATAGCAGGGCATTACGGTAATTGCCTCTGTTGGCATTGGCGAAGTAGGTCTGCAGTGTTGCCACTTGCAGTGTGTCGATGTTGCGCTGTATGGTCAGGCCATTATTACGTATGACGTCGGTGAACACAAGCGTTCCACCACTGGCGGCACGCTCCAGCTCTTCCATCTGCTCATCGTCAAGATACAGACCACGGCCATACATCATCACGGCATCATAGTTGGAGAAGCCATGGACCTCCTCCTTCGATTGCGTGTCAATCTCGATGTGACGGCTGTCGTTGCTCAATACGATGTCTGCCGCCTGTTGTGGCAACGGATTGACAACCAATATTCGTGTCGGTGCAAACAGATAGTCGTAGGCAGCATAGCATGCACACGCCAGCAACGCCACTCCCAATATGGCGGCAAGTATCTTACGTTTCCCTGTCATGTCAGTCTTGCCTCTCTTTATATGCTCCTCTTGCGACACTTCCGGCGCACATAGTTCACGCCGAGGACTACGCCTGTGGCAGACACGACCGTACCGCCAATCAGCAATACCCACAGGACTGTCTTACGCATGAAGGCGTTTTCGTTCAGCACGCCGATGCGCATGCGATGGAGTGCAGTGTACATCCAGTAGTGCCAGCGTGATGATGTGCTGACGTAGCGCATTGTTCCCGTCTTAGGCTGTACATAGAACGTGCTGTTGTCGGGGTCGCTGACTGAGATTTTCCACACAGGCAGTTGCTCGGCACCATGCAACATGTTCGACATATTGCGATAGTATGTCTCATAGTGGTCGATGCTCTCTATCTCCATGTCGGGCACATTGCCTCCAAACACACTGTCAGCCAAGTAGACCTGACGCACTCCTTCCTCTATCTCTTCGCGTGTCAGGCTGAGAGGCTTCACCACTGTGTCGGTAGCATCGACGTAGGCAAGGAAGTCTTCGCCCGTGACGGTATAGTATGGATGGTTGCGGAAGTTGTTCCATGTCATCTCTTTGGCCTCGGGATAGGCGGCAAGCACTTTGCGATAGTCCAGCAGATATTCCTTAGGCGAGGGCTTGGCAGACTGCAGCACACGTGTGGGACTGACGGTCATCGTGGTGTGGTGAATCCACTGTGGCGTGTCCATCATCGACATCATGCCACTGAAGGCAAACGTAAGGCAGATGATGCCAAATACCAAACCAAACGTGTAGTGCAGGCGATACCAGCGTTTGCGGTATGGCTTGATGTCTATTCCACTACGCTTGCTCGCACGACGGCTCTTGCGCCAGACGTCGATGCCAACCCACATGCCGGCAATGACCATGAGGCATCCAATGCCCGACGACCATATCACCGTCTGCGTCCAAGCCGTCTGATTCTGGCGCAGCCATGTGAAGTAGATCCAATGAGGTATGGCTCCCAGCCAAGCCCAGAAGCGCTGGTCCTTGTCGGTGAACTGTAGGATGTCGCCAGTGGTAGAGCCTATGTAGAGCTGATATTCCTCTGGTCCGCTGAAGTTGTACCGGTATATCGGCAGTTGCTTCTTCATGCTGCCGAACGGGACGAACTGGTCCAGCTCGGTGAGAGTGTCAATGCGCTCCACAGCTTGTCCTTGTCCCCACACCTGCAGAATGCGTTGCAGTCGCTCGTCGCCCGAGAGGAGTGTCTCTTCGGGACTTACAGGCACTTCCACCTGCTTGCGACCTGACGACGCAGTGAACTTGGTCTGCCCAAGATAGCGACTCAACGTCAGACCACTGACACGGAAGTCGTTTGGCAGACGCGACAAAGTACTGTCAACAGGAATCCACTGTCCGGCATCGGTGGCACTGAGCAATTCGCTGCGTTCGCGTATCTGCGACGCTCCCACACGCGGGAAGCGGTGATACATCATTACGAATGCCGACAGGAACCACATCAGGAACACCAGACAGAGCACTGTGCCCAGTATGCGGTGGGTGGCATACATGAACTTACCGATAAGCCTCATCATCTCCTTTGGTCTCCTTTATTTATCGTTTGCAGAATAGCGTGCCTTCTTCTCGACGATGCTCTCGTTGCGATGTGTCAGCATGTACTGTATGTGGTTGAGATATATCTCCTGAATCTCGGGCACCTCTCCAAGACCTTCGATGAGTGCAGACACCTCGAAGCCCTCTTGCTCCAGGCGTTGCTTCCATTCAACGGCAATGTCGTTGTTGGCATGGTCACCGGCAACGAACATAAACGGTACGAGCGTCACCCTGCGTGCCTTGGCATCCTTGAGTTGTTGCAACATGTCGTCGAATGTAGGATAGCCCTCGATGGTTCCGACGTGCCAATTGTCCTTGCCCATGGTCTTGAGCATGTAGTCAGCCTGACTGTAGATGGCTGTCGATGGTGTGTAGGTGCCGTGTCCCACAAGCACAAAGTGTTCCTTTGCCTTGCGGTTGTTGCCATTGTCACCATCGAGTCTGTCGATGAGAATCTCGAGCACCGTGCGCATGTCGTCTACAGAATAGAGCAGCGGTGTGCCAATACGTACTTCCTTGAAGAACGGCTGCATCTGCTCCACATCACGTCGCAACGACTCCATCTCTGCACCATCGATGATGTTTGTGCTCTGCACTATGACGTGTGTATAGCCCTCGGCACGCAGTCTGAACAGTGCTTCCAGCGGTGTGGACTTCTCAATGCCACGTCGTTTAAGTCGCTTTATGACGATGCGCGAAGTGTAGGCATCGCGATGTTCCAACTCAGGGAAACGTTCTGCGGCCTTTGCGTTGACAGCATCTATGGTCTTGCTACGCGTGTCGTCATAAGTGGTTCCAAACGAGACGACGAGCAAAGCTGCCTTATCGCCTTCTGCCATCGTGTTCTTCAAGTCACTTGTTGCAAACATTCCTTCTTCCTCCTGTGCACGGCCAACGAGTGCCACGAGGCACATCACTGCCGCCAATAAAATCTTCTTCATAAAGGGTGAGACGGATGTCTCCTGTGTTTATATATATGTATATATGTCTGTGAATAAGTGGAATTGTCAGCACCCGCCATCAGGGATGCTCTCCAACAGGAGTGCTGACAATTCCTTCTCTATAGAGTGTATATCAACTTCGCCTATCAGTCCTCAACAGCGCGGATGACATCGAAGAAGTGGGTGCCTTCTACCTCTGCGCCCTTCTCCACCTTCTGTGTGTCGATGTCGTAGATGTAGATAATAGAATTCTCGTCGTCCAGTGTGTTGGTAGCGAAGTAGACCTTGCCATTGAGCACAATAGAACGCTGCGAGAAGCGACCACCACTATATTCGAGCAGCTTGCCGTTGTAGCTCATGCGTGTGGCATAGCCTGTGTTGAGGTCGAGGATAGAATAGTAGTGCGAATAACCGTCGATGGCTGTAGGCTTGATGGTCTTGCCCTCGGCAGTAGTCACCTCAGGAGCCTCATCGTTGCGCGAGTAGATGAATGCCTTGTTGTTGCCAATGTACTGAACGGTAAGCAGCTTGCCGTCGCCATTCTGGAATCCGTTGTACGACGGGTCAATCTCATTCTCACCGGCATTGATGCGCAGCAGCATGGCTGGACCTACATTGGCATTGTCGTCTTCCTCGCGGAATGCGTTGATGTAGAGGTTGCCTGCTTCGTCGAACATAGTGATGTCCTGAAGCAGTTGACCGTATGCTGAGCCTGCCATCTCTGCCTTCACAGGCGACTTGCTGTCGTGTTCCACAGCCATTGTCTCGGCATTGATCACTGCTACATGGAAGTTCTCCTCGTCGGTGTTGCGTATTGAGATGCCGCCAGAGCTGAGGATCTTGTTGAAGTAGAAGTAGAACAGCTTGTTGTCTGCCTCACGATAGGTCAGGATACCGGTAGTGGTGAACAGCTCATAGCCGTCGGCTGTATCGACCTCAAGCGACAGTGTGCCTTCGTCAATGATGCTCATGTTGTCGGTGTTCAGCTTTGTCCAGAGGATGTGAGTCTTGTCGCCATCGGCAGCCATGATGACAAGTGTGTTGTCATTGAGCCATGCGTGAGCGTACTGGCGGCACTTATAGGTGTTCTTTACGAACGGCTGCTCCTGCACAATCTTGATTCCATCTTCGGTGATCTGATATTTGGTGAAGCGGTCGGCGCTGTAAGGCACCTGATAGTAGTACTTGCCCTTGGTGATGCTCTCCATTGAGTAGGCCTTTGCAGCAAGCTCTGTGCCCTCGCCGGTGATAGAGATTACGCCCTGGTCGGCAGCAAGAGACGATACGGAACGGACAATGCAGTCGTTCTTGTTGCTCATGCCGCCGTGCTTGCCAATAGTAAGGAACAGGTCGAAGTGATAGGTCTTGTCGTCTACCTGGTCCGGTTCGGGAGTCGGGGTAGGTGTAGGTTCTGGATCCTGCTTGGGATCGTCGTCGTCAGAGCAAGCTACGAAGCCTGCGGACAGTGCCATCAGCAGGAATGCCGACAGCATAAATCTGAACTTCTTCATACTGAGTGTGTCGTTTTTTTGTTGTTAGTATTATATTGTTTATAAAAGATTCTATGCTTGTTGGGTCAGTCGATGAACACACGGAACTTGCACGTCATGGCACGTCCTGGTTTCTGCAGACGGTAGTTGTCGTAGAGCAGACTATCGAACAGGTTACGGCAGTCGAACGACAGGTTGTAGCGCTCGTTCTTCCACGACAGCGTGACCGTGGCGTCGATTGAGTGCTGATTGGGTATGCGGGCTTTCGTTCCCTTTGAGCCATAGGCTTCCCATGTCAGGAAGTACCAGTGCACCCACTGATAGCTTGCTTCCAGTCGCAGCTTGCTCTGCGGCAGTCCCACATTGTTTATCACGTAGTCTGCCTCGGCATTGGCAAACATCCATGGCTTATTGGGCACACGGTTGTTGTAGGTTGCCGAGGGCTTGCCGTTGCTCATGTACTTGCGCTGGTCGCGGCTCTCCTGCAGACTGCCATTAAGACTGAGGTTGAAGGTGTTGCGATAGCTGTAGCGCAGCTCTGCCTCGAGTCCCTTGATGTGTACGGCGGGCAGGTTGACATACTGCATCATGCCTTCCTGCTCCGACACCTGTGCCTGTATGTAGTCGTCGACGTTGCGAATGAATCCGCCGGTCTCGTAGTACACGGTGTGACCTCGGGCAGGATGCCATGTGCCGAAGATGCCAGCATTGACATTGATGCTGTTCTCGGGGGAGAGGGCGAGGTTGGGATAGATTGTGGTGCCGTTGCCAAGCAGCTCGCGTGCCATGGGCAGACGCACACTGCGCTCGAAGGAGGCTTTCACCGAGAACGGTTCGACAATAGTGAAGCGCATTCCCACGCCGCCTCCCCAGTAGCTATGGGTATTCGAACCCATGACGTCGGCACTACCTGTGACCGTGGCGTTATCGGTCTGCTCGACGTGTGTATGGTTGATGTAGTCCTTCACGAAGAACACATTGTTCATCTTGCCACCGAAGAGTGACTGGTTGTAGGAGAGTCCGATGATGTGCTTGGTCAGTGCGTCGTTGCTGGGAGTGAAGTCGTTGTCGACGTCGTCATAGCGATTGTTGCCCGTGCGACTTATCATGTAGTTGAGGTTCAGACTGTGCTGACTGTTGAAGTGATAGTCCAGGTTGGCACGTCCCACGGTCATAGGTCGTTTGTAGTGACGAATGGACCGTCCCTTGCCTGTTATCTCGTTGCGCGAGCTGTAGATGTAGTCTCCGTTCCAGTCGTACTTGCGATAGGCTGTGTCGGTAGTTATGGAGTGGTCCCATGTGTGCGACAGTGACGCACTGACGTTAAGGTCGTGGATGATGAAGTTGCGCTTGCTGTAGCGTGCCGATATGTTCCATGCCTTCGACGAGCGTTCGGCATCGCCATAGACCTTGTCCTGTATGGAACCTGTCTGCAACTCCTTGTCGACCTTGGAGTAAGATGCCGAGATGAAGGCGGCATCTGCCCATGACTTGTTGGCAAAGCCTACCTCTATCTGTCCCAACAGGGAGAAGTAGTCGTCGTGGAAGCGGCGTCGGGTGGTCTGTTCATACTTGCGCGTGTCCTCATTCCACACCTCTATTTCCTTCATCTTGTAGTTGTTCTTCGAGCTGTTAAGACCGAACACAGGCTTTATCATCAGTCCTGTATGCGGCTCCACAATCTGTGCGTTCACGTCGACCTTGTGCGTCTCAAACGATCCATAGCTGTAGCTGGCATCGAGATAGTTCTTCTTGTCCTGCTTGGTGATGATGTTTATGGCTCCACCCAGTGCATCGGCACCAAGACTGGCTGGCACCACACCTTTGTAGATCTCCACACGCTCAATCATGTTGAGCGGCAGATTGGAGAGTGTGACATCGCTGCCTTTCGTATCGAGCGGCATGCCATCGAGGAAGTAGCGCACCGAGTTGCCGGACATGCCGTTGATGCTAAGGTCGAACTCGGAACCTACACCACCCTCCTCGCGCACCTTTATTCCTGTGGTGCGGTTGACGAGGTCGTTAAGGTTGGAGATGGAGTTTATCATGGGCTTGATGTTCAAGGCATTGACGGCGAAGGCACTCTCCTTGACCTGCTGTGCCTGGCTCTTGCCATAGACCTCCACATTGCCTATGTTGATGCTGCTCTCCTTGAGTGTGACGTCGACACGACGGCTGCGCTGCAGCTCCACCTTACGCGTCTGGGTGTCGTAGCCCAGATAGGCGAACTCAAGCTCATAGGTGCCGGCAGACAGGCGTAATGTGTAGCGCCCGTCAGCATCGGTGACGGTGCCGCGGCCCTTACCGTAGGTGACGGTGGCTTGCTCCACAGGATTGCCTTCCTGATCGGTCACGATGCCGCTTATGGTCAGTGTTCCGGCATTCTGCGCCTTGGCAGAAGGGGAAACGACAACTGTCACTCCCAACAAGAGGAGCACGGATAACAACAAATGTAGGTATGATCTCATGTGCGTTCTTTATGTATATCTCCGACCGTTCCGCCTTTGCGCGTCGGAAGATATAAAGATGCACATCCATCGAGAGGTGCATGGGAAAGCACGTAGTTATCCCACACACGACACGGGGAACCGCCAGACGGTCCCTGCCAAAACAGATGTTTTTGTGTTGCTTCAATCCCCGAAAGCACCGGCGGCAACTGTCAATTGTGTTGCCTTACCTATTCAAAAACTATTGTCTATACGGACAACTGTGGTCCATATAGCTTTGGCAGGTTTTCTGACTTGTTCTTGCTGTCGGCTTCCTCACGCATCTTCCCGTCATCGTTTGTGTGCACATCGCTATGTGACATCACGTTTTCAGACAGTGACACGTGCGGTTTGTGTCATTCCGACATCATTTTCTCAGTGAACTTACAGCAGCGGGCCTGTTCAGGATTTGCACCTGATTCCCTCTCGTCGCAGCCTGCTCCGCCAACCGTACATAGGCTTCTACCAGAAGCATGCACGCACAACGCAGCAGCGCGGCTCACCAAAGCGGCGGCAAAGGTACGCAAAAAATAAAGACAGACACATATGCCAAATCTTTTTGCACGAAATATCCCCGCGACGGAGACTACTTATGTCAGCTTCAGAAAAACATCTGACACAGCCTTGCAATAAGCCCTTTTTGGCATTATATTTGCACTGTAAACCATTGTCAGTCAACTGACAACCCTTCCTTAAGCCCTATTCTTGGGCTCTCATACCAAGCCTTGCAATTATCATACCAAGCCTTGCAATATTCGTACCAAGGCTTGAAATATTCATACCAAGCTTTGGTATGACGAAGTTAGTTATTATCTTTGCCCATAACAGTTATATGTGTGGCCCTGCGAAGCTACATCTATGGACGTACATGACTATATCTATCGCCATAGGAGACTATATCTGTGCTGCACAGACTATATTGACGCGACCGACACATATATATTGACGCCGGCAGAAGACATATCTAACTAAACACAACTAATACCATGGCACAGTACATCAAACAGGAAGTTCCCGACTTCCTCAACACAGGCGAACACAAGGCTTACTATCGCATCAAGACGCGACAGAACATCGACACGCAGGATCTGGTAGAGCGCATCGAGCACATGCACCACGGACTAAGCCGTGGAACAATAATCAATGTCATCGACGAGTTGGCATCGCGCATAGCCTACGAATTGGCTGATGGCAACACGGTGACCATAGACCGCCTGGGCACGTTCAGTGCATCCATCGGACTGAAGGAAGATGCCAAGACCGACAGCACCGACGACATCGACGCGCCACACAAGACGCGCGACCTCTGCGTAACCGACGTCAACTTCCGCGCCAGCAAGCAGATGATACGTGCCGTAGATGAGAGGTGCGAGCTGCACCGCAATGGCGAGAGCCGCCTGCATAAGTCGCCCTACAGCCGCGAAGAACGCATTCGTCTGGCTCTCGACTTCATCGACCGTTCGCCAATGCATGCCATGCGCCTGGCAGACTATGCCACCATCACCGGCATGTCGCCATCGTCTGCATCGCGCGACCTGTCTGCCATCTGCTCCGACCCAGCATCGGGCATCGACTCCATAGGACGACGTGGTCCCACACGTATGTTCGTCAGACGCGGCAGCGGGATTGAGTAAAACGAGTCAATCCAAGCAAAGTCGTACGGAGACAGGATACAATGGGTCAGTAGAAAAATACGTGGGGATACTTCCATGTCCTATATGTATGTACCTCTCCGAGGCACGGATAGATGATGCCTACACTACCCCAGTCTGCGCTACGCTTAGGCTGGGGTTATGCATAATTCAGCCTCTCCGAGGCTGCACGTCCTATAGCGTAAGCATCATGCTGTGCTATCCA
>CAYXLA010000030.1:0-17322 GCA_964465765.1 uncultured Bacteroidaceae bacterium
CACTACCCCAGTCTGCGCTGCGCTTAGGCTGGGGTTACTCATTAGTGTACCTCTTCGAGGCACCACATCCTATAGCGTAGATACACCAACGATACCTCATATAGTACAAAGTCTCCAGCCATGTTGTGGCTCGCTGATGTTGTGCCATTGAGGCACCACGTCCTATAGCGTAGATACACCCACGATACCTCATATAGTACAAAGTCTCCAGCCATGTTGTGGCTCGCTGATGTTGGGTCATTGAAGTACCACGTCCTATAGCGTAGATACACTCACGACAGCTCATATCCTCTTAATATCACGCTTCACGCAACACGCAGCACGCTTCACGTTCATGTTCTGCTGTGGTGTCTCGGAGAGACACAATTATGCGTAACCCCAGACTAAGGGAACGCAGTGACCGCAGTCTGGGGCTCATGACATCCTCCCTACTGTGCCTCGGAGAGGTACATACATGAAGGACATGAAAATCCATCAATTCATAGTCTGGCGGTTGCGGATACATATCTACCATATTCGCTTATTCCAACCTATTTTCTACTGAGTCGTAGGTATAGTTGGTGGTTTATACTGACACCCCAAAAACGATAATGGGATGATGTCGCATCATCCCATTATCTTCTCTCAAATAAACATAGGGCAGTTTATTTGCTTTCTACTGACTTCCAGCGGAAGTGCATGTTGATTGATGCGACGGGCCGAACATCCCCGTCTCACGTGTGTCAACGCTTTTTCCTCGAAAGCAATGATAAGCAGTAAGCGCATGGCAGGTCTTCTGACTCGTCTCGGCCAATGTCTTTGAGGCGTGCCTTCCCATGCATACCGAACATGCACAGTGGCTAAAAAGTACCTCACGGCCTGTCTTTCGGAGACTCACAGCAGCGGGACTGTTCAGGATTCGCACCTGATTCCCTTTTGATTGCCGCACCCGTAGCTGGGCTTGGCAAACCATACACCGCAAATGTACGGCATACCTATGTAACGGCAAAACATTCCGCACTAATTTATCTTTCACCCGACGTCCATCTAGGACTCAGTGGAGACACCGATATGTATGTACATCTCCGAGGGTGCGCTGCGCACTGCGATTTTTACATGTCCTGTAGCGCGTGTACCTCTCCGAGGCACGGGAATATGGTATCACTCCTATCCCCAGTCTGCGCTGCGCTTAGACTGGGCCATTAGTGTACCTCTTCGAGGCACCACAGCAGGATGCTCACACTGATAGGATATGGGCATTGAGAGGACGTGCAGCCTCGGAGAGGCTGAATTATGCATAGCCCCAGTCTAAGCGTAGCGCAGACTGGGGTCAGTATGGATACCACTCTACCGTGCCTCGGAGAGGTACATACATGAAGGACATGAAAATCTATGAATACATAGTCTGACGGATGCGGATACATATCTACCATATTCGCTTATCCCCACCTCTTTTCTACTGACCCCGAGTAACCCCAGACTAAGGGAACGCAGTGACCGCAGTCTGGGGTATTGAACGCACCCAGCATGTGCCTCGGAGAGGTACACGCGCCACAAGATATGAACAGAATTCACTCCCCCCACATTTCGATAGTCTATTCATGAGGCGCGTAGAGATACAACGAGAGCCTCATCGCCGCCTACATATATATATAATAGGTGCGCTGAGGCTCTCGTCTGTCAGTTTCTTGTTGATTATATCGGGCGCACACTGCTCGCGCTGTGCCGCCGCGGGAATCAAACGTCGTGCTTTTCCGTCATGTCAATCTCCTGTCCGTCGGCATCGTAGAACACGTACTGCAGGAAGCCCATGCTCTGATTTGGTATCAGCTTGAAGCCGATGCCGAACTTCATCTGCCACTTGCGTTTCAGCGACACGATGCCTTTGGTGATGTAGGCAGCGACATACGGGTGGACGTGCAAGGAGAACTTCTTCTTGCCGAGTTTGTTCACTATATAGTCAATCTTGCTCTCCAGAGAGTCGGTAAAGAGAATGGACGACTTTATCTTGCCTGTGCCGAAACACGTGGGACAATCCTCCGTGGTGTCGACATCCATTACTGGCCTTACCCTTTGTCTTGTAATCTGCATGAGTCCGAACTTACTTAGCGGCAGGATTTTGTGGCGTGCCCTATCCTTCTGCATATCGGCGCACATGCGTTCGTAAAGCTTCTGACGGTCTTCAGCAAGAGCCATATCGATGAAGTCGACCACGATGATGCCGCCCATATCGCGCAGACGCAGCTGTCGCGCCAGTTCGTCGGCGGCTCCGAGGTTCACCTCGAGTGCAGTAGATTCCTGATTGTTTGTCTTCGTGCGGTTGCCGCTGTTGACGTCTACCACGTGCAACGCCTCGGTATGCTCTATAATCAGGTAGGCTCCGTTCTTGTAGGACACCGTGCGTCCGAAGGAAGCCTTTATCTGCTTGGTTATGTTGAATTTGTCAAAGATGGGAACGTCGCCCTTGTACATCTTCACGATTTCGGCACGTTCGGGAGCTATCAGCGTCACGTAGTCCTTTATTTCCTTATACTCGGCCTCATCATTCACGTAGATGTGCTCGAACGAAGGATTGAACAGGTCGCGTATCATGCCTACGGCACGGCTTGTCTCCTCGTAGATCAGTGTCGGATATTTCGTGGCCTTCTGTGCTTTGGCCATTGCGTCTTCCCACCGCTTTACCAATACTTTAAGCTCACCGTCGAGCTCTGCCACGCGCTTGCCCTCTGCCACCGTTCTGACGATGACGCCGAAGTTCTTGGGCTTGATGCTCATGAGCAGTTGCTTGAGGCGTGTCCGTTCTTCTGCCGACTTGATTTTCTGCGATACCGACACCTTATCGTCGAATGGCATCAGCACCAGATAGCGTCCGGCGAACGACAGCTCCGACGTCAGTCTCGGTCCCTTGGTCGAGATTGGCTCCTTGACAATCTGCACCACCACTTCCTGTCCTACGGTGAGGGATTCGCTGATGGCTCCCTCTTTTGGCAATTCGGGCAGGTGCTTGGCCTTGCTGATTGATGTCAGATGCTTCTTGTCGCTTAAAGTCTGTTTAACGTATTTCTCCAGAGAGTTGAATTGCGGACCTAAGTCCAAATAATGAAGAAAAGCTTCCTTTTCGTAACCCACGTCCACGAAGCAGGCGTTCAATCCGGGCATGACCTTCTTGACACGCCCCAGATAAATGTTGCCTACGTTGAAGGCCGTCTCATGACCTTCGCGCTGGAACTCCACAAGGCTGTTGTCTTCAAGCAGCGCTATGGAGACCTCGGTAGGCTTTACGTCTACTACAATTTCGTTTGTCACAGTTCACTATCTTTTTTAGAACTCTTCTCTCTCACTGCCGGCTGCCGTTGCTGCCGGCGTTGCTTACTCAAAATTCCTAAAAACAAAAGAACAAACCCATGAGGCATTGGCTATTTCTATTTGCAAGTTCCCCATAAGTTTGTCCGTTTGTGCTTATTGATTCTTAAAAAGACCTTTCGCAAGAAAGAGTTTACTTGCTCTTATGCCTGTTCTTTCTCAGTCTTTTTTTACGCTTGTGCGTAGACATTTTATGTCTTTTTTTCTTCTTTCCGCTTGGCATAGCTTCTTGAAATTTTTAATTGGTTAAACGGTATAATTAAATAAAAGTCAGTTTTCCTTTACCTGCTCAACGAATGTCTTCGACGGCTTGAATGCCGGGATGTTGTGCTCGGGGATTATGAGCGATGTGTTCTTGGATATGTTACGTCCGGTCTTCTGTGCACGCTTCTTGATGATGAAGCTACCGAAGCCACGCAGATACACGCTCTCGCCCTTCGTCAGCGAACCCTTGACAGCCTCCATGAAGCACTCGACTGTCTGCTGGACAGCCTTCCTGTCAAGGCCAGTACTTAAGACTATTTCGTTGATAATATCAGCTTTTGTCATATCATTATTGTTTATTAGAGATTACTCCTTTATTTTTCAGAGTGCAAAGATAGTGGTTTCAGCCTTACGGGAAAACTTTTGCCAATATATTTTTCCGGAATGGCCGTCAGTCGTTGCCGCGTTCGCGCTTGAGCTGTGCCTCGGGTCTTGCCACAGGTTGCAACGTGTCGGCAGGCTGGACAAGAGGCGTCTGTTGCAAGGTGTCGCGACGCACGGCAGTGCTGTCGGCAGCAGTGGCATTGCGGCGACGCAGCTTCAGGCGCGTGCGCCTGGTGAAGTCGTTCCACGAGTCGAAGTCCTTACGGAAGATTATGCCTATGCCTTGTGTGGTGAGGTTTGTGCGTGTGAAGTACTTGTCGTTGGTCTCGTTGTAGGCCTTGAGGCGTATGTCGCCAGATGGTGTCAGCAGCAGCTGTGCATCGAAGTCGCCGACGAAGTTGGTGTTCGACATACGGTTCTCACGATAGCCGAAGTTGCCGTTCACTATCAGTCGGTTGTTCAGCAGAGTGCCGGACAGTATGCCCTCGAACTCCATGTCGGTCCATCCGTCCTGTCCGGTGCTGAGGTTGGTTCCGAAGTTCCAGTTGTCGCTGTTGATGACTGCCGAGAGTGCATTGTTCAGCTGTCCGCTAAGAGTCGAGGACACAACGCTACTCATCACGTTCGAGTTCTGCGTCACGTTGACATACTCCGGCGTATAGAACTTGCCGATGCTCAGCAGGTAGAGGATCTGCATGTTCATCTGCTCCTCGGTGGGGATGTAGTTGTTTATGAGTGCCTGAATCTCGTCGTTCTCGAGCGGCAGTTCCAGTCCGAGCGACAGCTGTGGCTGCGTGATGCTGCCTGTCATGTCCATTAGGCAATCCACGCGTACCGATGTCTGCGTTATGTAGGAGCTGGCATTGGGAATCAGGTCGTTGAGCGAGACGGAGTTGACCTGATACTTGGTGTGCAGGTCTATATCTGCCTCGAACGGGTCGCCGGCGAAGGTCAGCGTGCTGCCATCCTGAATGACGAAGTCCTTACGTATGATCTCCTGGATGCTCATCTTGTAGGTTCCCTGACTCATCCTGTAGCTGCCAAACATGGTGAAGTTGCCCTTGTTGTACCAGTCGACACGCAGGTTTGCCGTGCCGCGACTTATTATGGCATCGCCCGTCAGCGGGTCCATGACGATGCGTATCACGGCATCGGGAGTAATCTCTGCCAGTATATTGAGCCTGATGTCTCCGCCAGAGCCTGTATAGCCTTGGTCGCTCGTCGACTGCGCTGTGGTTTCCGCGTCATAAAGCTCAGGGACAGGCACGGTGCGCCTTGGGGTTCGGTCGACGAAGCGCACGAATTCGCCGGCAGTGGCCGTGGTCACACCATCTTTAATATAGGTGAATGTGGTGTTGCGGTTTGTGGTCAGGCCAATGTCGATGTTCATGCCATCGACATCATTGCCCGTTAGGTTGACGTTTCCCGTGCCGTAGACGGTGCCATAGAACGTGTAGTCGGCATTCTGCGCGGTGTTCATCACGAGCATGTTGTTGACATCGAACGACAAGTTGTAGCTGACGTCCTTGAAGTGCGACCACAGCAGCTGTCCGTTCATCACACCGCGTGTGCCGCGTTCGTCGTAGATGGCGGCATTGCTGAAGAAGAGTCCTTCGGGCAGTGCCACGATGCTGTCGCGGACGTTGTAGGTCGTGTTCAGCATGTCTATCTTCATGCTGGCATCGCCAAACACGCGACCGCTCACTGTCAGTGCCTTGAACTTGCCATACAGATGTACGTCGCCCGACACGCGACCGTGGAAGTCGGACGTCAAGTTCTGAAGGAAGGCCTGCAGGAATCCCACGTTGAGGCTGTCGGCATGCACGTTCAGGTCGAGCGAGCTCAGTGGCTTCAGCGGATAGAGGTATCCGTCGACCCGTGTGTGTGCCACGTCGCCCTCACGGATGTCGGCATCGAGATACACGCCCTGCTTGTCGTTGTGCCACTCGCCTATGATGTTCATGTCGCCTATGATGCTGTCGTTGTAGCCGAAGTTGCCTATATAGAGGTCGGAGAGCAGATAGGGCTCGCCCATCACACCCGAAGCTACGGAACGTCCTGTGGCTTCGCCGTCGAAGGTCACACCGAGGTCGGCAATGTCGAAGATGTAACGGATGTTCATCCGGTTCATGTCTATCAGCAGCGAGTCCTCAGGATTGGGTCCCAACACACCGTCGATCTGTATGTGGTGGTCGGCATTGTTGACCATGAGGTTGCTGAAGACGGTGCGTCCCTGCTCTATGGTGATGCGGCTCTGGTGGACATTCCACAGCGTGTCGTTCAGTATCAGGTCCGACGGCAGCACGTCTATAACGGTGCTCTTCACTGCTTCTGCCCCTTCTGCTGCTTCATTCTGTGCGAAGTGGATCAGTGCATCCAGCCTACCGCTCAGCGTCATAGCTCCTGTGTTTCCCCAGTTCAGCGTGGCTTCGATGCTGTCGTTGCGTGCCGTGGCAGAAGCCGACACGTTCAGGGCATCACCTGCACGGCGGTCGCTGAAGCGTACGTTTGCCTGGAAGCGGTCGCCCGAATTGTCGCACTGCAACACGCCACTCTCTATCAGTCGTCCGTCGTAGCGCAGTCGGGGGAAATAGCCTTCGATGCGCATGCGGCCGGCATTGTCGCTGAAGAAGCCCTTTAGTGTGGACTCCGAATAGACGGTCAGTGGCACCTGCATGACGGCAGACACGAAGTCGGTGTTCGATACCGTGACGTCGAAGTTGAAGTCGTTGTCGGCTTTGTGTGCCTTTGTCTGCGGGAAATAGCCGGGCAGATAGCGGCCGAGGACACTTGCCACACTGGAGTAGAGCGTGCGATATGAGTAGTTGCCAGCAATGCCGGCATCGATGAAGTCGGACTTAAGGCGCAGCTGCTTGCCGCCATCGTCGGTGCGGTGTGCCGACAGACTTATGCTGTCGAGGGTATATGTCTGTTCGGGCGTGACGTAGACCATGCTGTCGAGGCTTAGTCGACCAATCATGTCGTCGATGTTTCCTCCCGTGAAGTCGGCATTGATACGGAACGACATCTCACAGTCCTGATACCTGTCGCTCAACTTCAGCTCGGCAGGACGCAGACCGTCGACGACACCTCGGAAGCGGTACACGTCTGTCGCTCCTGCTGTGTTGAAGCTGCCGCTGAAGTTCATGCGGGCATTCTCATCGTTAAGGCTGACCTGTCCGTCGAAGCCGCCGTTGCGATACTCGCCATCGAGCTCTATATCCTTATATGTATAGCCGCGATACTGCAGTGAGTCCACCAGTCCGCGCACCGTCATGTGAGGATACCGCGCCGTAATGTTGCCGGCATTGATGTCAAGGCTGAAGGTTATGGCATCGAGGTCGCGGTTTCCCGTCAGTCGTCCCAGCTCGAAGTTGTCGGTCTGCACGCTGCCGTTCAGCCTGCCACCGGCAGTGTTTGTGTCGATAATCACGTCTGCCGCCACGGTTCCAAGGTCGGTGCGGACAAGTCCGTTGGCAGCAATATTGTCGAGTGGTCCTTCCAGAGAACCGCTGAAGTCGATGAACTTCATATTTCTCACCACTGCCGGCACATTGCCGTCGTGTCCGAGGTTACGCGTCAGGAATGCCACGCCTGCCGAGTCTGCCAATGCCTGCTGCAGCTCTGCCCGCACGAAGAGCTTGCCATCTGAGGCTCCCGTCAGTCCGCTGACCTCACCCCTGCCCTGCACCTGCAGATGGTCGCCGTCGATGTTAAGCAAGGTGCACTCTATGTCATCGAGTGTGCCGTGTGCTGCCATCTCGACACGCACCTCATCCTTAAATTGCGAGAACCCTGGCACAAAGGCACGTATGTCGTTCAGCGTTATGCCCGACGGCAGCAGGCGAACGTCGAAGTGCACACTGTCGGGTCGTGACGTCAGGTCGGCAATATCGTTGTAGCTGGCACGTATGGTGTCGAACGCCAGTGCTGTCTGTGGCAATTCCACCTGCAGACCATCGACCATGGCACCTCGTTGTCCTGCCACAAGGTGCATGTCCAGACGGCTCAGCTCGATGCCTGAGTTCTGTTCGGCAAGGCTCAAGCGACGTATGGAGAGGTTGAGTGAGTCGTTGCGCAGAGCCCGTAGAGAGATGTTGCCGCGTATGCCTGAAAGGGCAAGATGGGACGTGTTGAAGCGACCTGGCGTACTGTCGGCATCGCTGACGTCGTAGGTCACGTTGCCTCGCCTCAGCAGCAGAGTGTTTATGCGCAGGTCTATATGACTGGGTTGCGTGTTGTCGTCGGACGAGAACTTGTCTATCAGGAACTGGAAGTTCAGCGGAGCATCAGCACTGTCTTTTGCGGCATGGAGGTTGAAGCCGAACAGCTGCACCGTGCTTATTGCCACACGTCCCTGCAGCAACGGCATCAGACTATACTTGGCAGAGAAGCGTGCCACACGCAGCATCTCGCGTCCTTCGCGGTCGTGCAGCTGCACGTCTTCCACTATCAGACGGTTCAGTAGTCCTGGACTTATGTCGCCTATGCTGACCTCCGCGCCGAGCCATGCCGACAGCTCTGCAGACACGGCACGCGTTATTCCACGCTTAATTGCGGGGACATTGAAAGCCGCGACCACGCCTATGTATGCCACAAGCACAATCGCCACCACCCACGTCACTATGTTCTTGAATGTCTTTATACGGCAGCCCTCTCCCGAGTAAACTTGGCAAAAGTAGGAATTAATATGTTAACCGAGACCCTTTTTTACTACTTTTGCAACCGCATAGGTGCACTCTGCACCAACGAAAGGAACAAGGAGAAAGATGAGCGACACATACATACTTGGCATTGAGTCGTCGTGCGACGACACATCGGCTGCCGTCATTCGCGACGGCTATCTTCTGAGCAACGTTGTAGCCAGCCAAAAGGTTCACATGGCTTATGGTGGCGTGGTGCCTGAACTGGCATCGCGTGCACACCAGCAGAACATTGTGCCCGTGGTGCATGAGGCATTGCGTCAGGCAGGCATAGACCGTAGCGACCTCAACGCCATAGCCTTCACTCGCGGTCCCGGACTCATGGGCTCGCTGCTCGTAGGCGTCAGCTTCGCCAAGGGCATGGCATGTTCGCTCGGCATACCTATGGTAGACGTCAACCACCTCACCGGACATATCCTTGCCAACTTCATCAAGGTGGAGGGTGAGGAGAATGTGCAGCCGCAATTCCCCTTCATCTGCCTGCTGGTGTCGGGTGGCAACTCACAGATAGTGCTCGTACGTGCCTACAACGACATGCAGATTCTCGGACAGACCATCGACGATGCTGCCGGCGAAGCTATAGACAAGTGCTCAAAGGTGATGGGCCTGGGCTATCCAGGAGGTCCCATCATTGACAAGCTGGCACGTCAGGGCAATCCCAAGGCCTTCACATTCAGCAAGCCGCACATAGCAGGACTGGACTACAGCTTCAGCGGACTGAAGACATCGTTCCTCTACTCATTGCGCGAGTGGGTCAAGACCGACCCCGACTTCGTGGAGCATCATAAGGAAGACCTCGCAGCATCGCTCGAGGCTACGATAGTCGACATACTGATGGACAAGTTGCGCCGTGCAGTGAAGCAGTATGGCATTAAGGACGTGGCTCTGGCAGGAGGTGTGAGTGCCAACAACGGACTGCGCAATGCCTTCCGCGACCATGCTGCCCGACTGGGTTGGAACATCTTCATACCTAAGTTCAGCTATACCACCGACAATGCCGCTATGATTGCCATCACCGGCTACTACAAGTATCTGGACCACGACTTCTGCGACATCGACGCTCCTGCATTCTCTCGCGTCAGCATCTAATAAGATGTTGGGTGTTGAGTGTTGGGTGTTATGTGGGCAATATCTCAACATAACACATAAAACATAACACCTAACACCTAAGACATAACACATAACACGTCCAACGCTTATATAAGGGTTCGGAAAGACATATAGGTGCATGCCCAGTACCGACTAGTTGGTACGCTCGTACCATACGCTCGGTACTGCAGTACCAGCTATTCGGTACGCCAGTCCTGGCTAATAGAAACAAAAAGGAGGACTGACTGTATGAAGCGACAGAAGCAGTAGCGGCTCAGTAGGAAGCTAAAGGAGATAAATATCTACTATTCTGTGTATTGTTGTAAGAAAGGATTAACTTTGTGGTGTGCCTACCGACAAGCTGAGAATCAGTCACTAGACGCCGGGCGGACACAGCGACAAGAGCCGGACTGTAGGGGAGCACAATACAAACCTTAAACGACAAAACATCTATGAAGATTCAGCAACTTCTGATTTCGTTCGCGTTCCTTCTGAGCGCGACAGCAGCCTGTACGACCGACTATGTAGACGACGGCAACAGCATTACCGTAAAGGTGAGCAACCCAATGCCCAATGGTGCAAAGCTGCTAAGGATGCAGGTCATCAACGACAACATCATCCGTGTACGTGCCACCAATGAAGAGACATTCCCCAAAAAGCAACAGAGTCTGATGATTGTCCCGCAGACACAAAGGGCTACGTATGACGTCTCGCAGGAGGGAAACACCATTACCGTGAGTGCACGAAACGTGAAAGCCGTGGCGGATGCGACTACAGGTCATGTGGCTTTCTATGATGCAGAAGGCAACCTGCTGCTCAATGGCAGCGAGGACGGCATGACCTTCCAGCGCTACACAGTACCTACAGAAGATATAGGTGACGGTACACTAACCGACGAACAGCGCAATGGATGGTCGTGGAATGCCGTATTCGAAAGTCCTGACGACGAAGCATTCTACGGACTGGGACAGCATCAGGCGGACGAGTATAACTATAAAGGAAAGAACGAAGAGCTGTTCCAGTATAACACCAAGATATCTGTTCCCTTCATCGTGTCCAACAAACATTACGGACTACTGTGGGATTCCTACTCCCTATGTCGCTGGGGCAACCCCAACCCTTATCGCCAACTCGGGCAGGAATTCACCTTATATAATAAGGAGGGGAAAGAAGGTGTCTTGTCAGGCACATACACTCAGAGCGACGGCAGAAAGGTGGTGCGCGATGAGGATTCCATCTACTATGAGAACAGCGAGGAGGTGAAGCGTCTGCCACGAGAGATTAATCTTGTAGGTTCCAACGTGGTGTATGAAGGCGAGATTGAGCCTCACGAGACCGCCAACTACCACTTCATGCTCTACTATGCCGGCTATGTGAAGGTGTTCGTCGACGGCAAGGAGGTCGTTGCCGAACGTTGGCGCAAGGCATGGAACCCCAATTCGCATAAGTTCACCGTCAATATGGAGAAAGGCAAGAGAGTTCCGCTACGCATAGAGTGGAAGCCCGACGGCGACGTGTCCTACTGCGGTCTGCGTGTGGCAACACCATTGACAGACGAGCAACAGAACAAGATAAGCATCTGGAGTGAGATGAGTCGTGACCTCGACTACTACTTCATAGCCGGACAGGACATGGACGGCGTCATCTCTGGCTACCGCACCCTGACAGGCAAGGCGCCAATAATGCCTAAGTGGGCAATGGGATTCTGGCAGAGCCGTGAACGCTATCGCACGGCAGACGAGGTGACACAGACACTTGCCGAATTCCGCAAGAGGCGTATACCTATCGATAACATCGTGCAGGACTGGAACTACTGGAAGGACGACCAATGGGGAAGCCACGTCTTCGACGACGACCGTTATGCCGACCCACAGAAGATGCTCGACGACGTGCACAGCATGCATGGACGCTTCATGATTAGCGTATGGCCGAAGTTCTATCATAACACCGACAACTACAAGGAGCTGCAGTCGCACGGATGGATGTACACACAGGCGGTGAAAGACTCCCTGCGCGACTGGGTGGGTCCTGGGTATATCGCAGGCTTCTATGATGCCTATTCCGAGGATGCCCGCAAGATGTTCTGGAGGCAGATCAACGACAACCTCTACAAGAAATACAACTATGGCATAGATGCCTGGTGGATGGATGCCTCGGAACCTAACGTCCGCGACTGCACCCCTATTGGCTACCGCAAGGCCCTCAGCGGACCTACGGCAATGGGATCGAGCACGGAGTACTTCAACGCCTACTCACTTGTCAATGCCGATGCCATATACAACGGACAACGGGCAACAGGCAACAACAAGCGCGTGTTCTTGCTGACCAGAAGCGGATTTGCAGGATTGCAACGCTACAGCACTGCCTCCTGGAGCGGCGACATAGGAACACGGTGGGAAGATATGCGCGCACAGATGACGGCAGGACTGAACTACTCCATGTCGGGCATTCCATTCTGGGGAATGGATCAGGGCGGATTCACAGTAGAGAGCCGCTATGAGCAGGCACAGAACATCTACGACCGCACGGGGGTAGAGAACGAAGACCTGAAAGAATGGCGTGAGTTGCAGACACGCTGGAACCAGTTCGGATGCTTCATACCTCTCTATAGGACTCACGGACAATGGCCGCTGCGCGAGGTCTGGAACATTGCTCCGGAGAATCATCCATGCTATCAGTCCATCGTCTACTACGACCGTCTGCGCTATCGCATGATGCCATATCTGTACAGCATCGCTGCATGGGCAAACCTGAAGGACTACACGCTGATGCGCGGCTTGGTGATGGACTTCGGCAATGATGCCAAGGTCAACGACATTGGCGACCAGTGGATGTTCGGTCCGGCATTCATGGCTTGTCCGGTGGGTTACTACAAGGCCCGTACACGTGAGGTCTATCTGCCCGAGCAGTGCGGTTGGTACGACCTATACACCGGAAAGCATTACGCAGGCGGACAGACCATAACGGCAGATGCACCCTACGAGAGGATACCGGTATATGTCCGTGAAGGTTCCATCGTGCCTTATGGCCCAGAGATGCAATGGAGCGACGAGAAGCAACCCGAGCTCATCACACTCTATGTCTATACGGGCAGGGATGCCGACTTCCTGCTCTATGAAGACGAGGGTACGAACTACGACTATGAGCAGGGCAAGTGTGCAACCATCAATATTCACTACGATGAGTCGTCGAAGACACTGACATTCGGTGAGCGCGAAGGTTCATTCGACGGAATGCTTGAGAACCGTGAGTTCAAGGTTGTCACCGTCACACCAACAGAGATGCAGAGCCTTGAGTTCGACAATGTCAAGGGTCAGACTGTCTCCTACGACGGCAGTCAGACGACCGTGAAACTCTAAGGCTTGTTGATGGGTATGCCCAACGCCCTATATATAATAGGTATGCATACACATATACGATAGGAGCATGTGTGTCTGTAAGAGGGCATTCTGCTTTCCCTCGTGAGCCATATTATCGATTATATCCGATAAAATCCTCCCCGTTTTATCGAGTATAGTCGATAAAACGAGGGCTGATTCGATAAGAAGTATTATCTTTGTCCGCGTACGAAAGGTGGATAGGACATGACCAAAGATTTAATAAAATACCTCATCAGTTATTATCAGGACTTCGTTTCGAAAGTATCGTGTGAAGAGCGGCAATATGAACTGGAGCCTAATGCAAACTATGTGTTTGTGGGACTTCGTCGTGCAGGCAAATCATACCTCATGTACCAACAGATACACCATCTGCTGGAGCAAGGACATTCTTTAGAAGAAATCCTCTACTTCAACTTCGAGGATGACCGCATAGATGCTTTGGAGATGGCAGACTTGGACCTGATAAAGCTTAGCTATGAGGAGTTGTACGACCATCGTCCCATATTCTTCCTTGATGAGATACAAAACATCAAGGGATGGGAGAAGTTTGCCCGTCGACTTGCCGATACCGGCTATCGGGTTTACATAACTGGCAGTAATGCCAAGATGTTGAGCAGCGAGATTGCGACGACCTTAGGCGGGCGATATCTCATTCAAGAAGTCTATCCGTTTTCTTTTCGGGAATATCTTGCCTTCAGACGGATAGACTTGAACAGCAAGAATGCCGTATATAAGTACCGGAACGATATCATCAAGGCCTACGAGGAATACTTCAGAGATGGCGGTCTGCCGGAAACATTGATGATGAAAGACAAGCGATCATGGATAAGCAGCTTGTTCAACAAGATATTCTTTGGTGACTTGGTAGCACGTCATCAGGTGCGCAATGATTTTGCCTTACGCATCATAATTCGCAAGTTGGCTGAGAGTGTAAAGCAGCCCTCGTCCTATAATCGCATTGCCAACTTAGCTTCTACCGTCGGCAAGAAGATAAGCGTTGACACGGTGATAGACTACATTACTTATCTGCAAGAGTCGTGGCTCATCCTACCCTTTGAAAACATTGCTGCCAAACTCATTGACAAGGAGTCGAACAAGAAGTACTATTTCATCGACAACGGCATCCTCAACTTGTTCCTGATAGACCCTGTTACTTCCTTGTTGGAGAATCAGGTAGCCATTCGCATACGCCAATTGTATGGTGACAGAGCCTACTTCTACAACCAGAACGTAGAGGTCGATTTTGTGGTCTATGACGAGGGGCTTGCCTTTCAGGTGGCCTACTCTCTGAATGACCCCGACACAGAAAAGCGGGAAGTGGAGGCTTTGATAAAACTCAACAAGGTGTTGCCAATGCGCCAGCTGACTATTATCACCAAGGAAGAAGAGCGGGAGATTATGGTTGGAGAGGTTAGCATACATGTTGTTCCTATTTGGAAATGGTTGTTACAATACTAAGAGCTATGCAGGAAGAGATAAACAAATTTGACCAGACGATAGATTTGATAAACAATACCCATGCCAACGTATTCCTCACAGGTAGAGCTGGCACGGGCAAGACGACATTCCTCAATCGGCTGAGAGAGGAATGTCTGAAGGCGTATGCTGTCGTTGCGCCTACAGGAATAGCTGCCATCAATGCCCATGGAGTCACCATGCATTCCTTCTTCCAATTGCCACTGCATCCGTATCTGCCTACAGGCGGTTTGAACCAACGAATCAGTCGAGACAAGGCAGACATACTCCGGAAACTGGAATTGCTCATCATTGACGAGGTGAGCATGGTAAGGGCAGACATGCTCGATGCCGTCGACTACCGACTACGCAGTGTGCGCAAGAGCCAAGAGCCTTTTGGTGGTGTGCAATTGTTGTTGATAGGAGACTTGTTTCAGTTGCCACCTGTTGTCAAAGACGAAGAATTGCGAGAGCTCAGCAACTATTACAAACCCCTATTCTTCTTCGGCAGTCATGCCATTCAGAGATGTGGATTTGTCACAATAGAGCTGAACAAAGTATTCCGTCAGGCCGACAACGATTTCATTGACATCCTCAACAAGGTGAGAGAGGGCTCCATCACTTCCAGCTTGTTAGAGAAACTGAACACGCGTTATATTCCCGACTTCAAGCCAGCCCCTGGCGACCATTACATCCGACTTGTCACCCACAACGTGCAAGCAGACAGGATCAACAGGGAGAGGATGGACTTGATTGACGAAGCCCCTTCAACCTATACTGCAAAGATCACAGGAGTGTTCCCCGAGTCGTCATATCCTGTAGCTACCAACCTCGAACTGAAGAGAGGCGCATGGGTCATGCTGTGCAAGAATAAGGTTGGAGAATATGTGAATGGCACAATGGCTATCGTCACCTCACTGGGAGACGATGTGATAAAGGTCAGAACACTGGACGACAACAGAGAGATCGGTGTGGAACGTCAAGAGTGGGATAACATAGAGTATCGGTCAAAGGCTGCCGCTGCAGTCGACTCAGACGGTCATACTACTACCGATGCGAAGCCGCTGATGGAAGAAGTGAAGATTGGCTCCTTCTCGCAATTCCCTCTCCGGCTGGCATGGGCAATAACCATACACAAAAGCCAGGGACTTACTTTCGACCGTGCCATCATAGATGTTCATCTCAGCTTCATGGCAGGTCAGACCTACGTAGCATTGAGCCGCTGCAGGAGTTTGGACGGCCTCATCTTGTCCGAGAAGATTGGCTACAATGCGATAGAGAGCGACAAGGAGGTGAAGGACTTCTATGAGCAAGAACTAACGAAGTTCCCAGATGAGAAGAAGCTGGAAGACATGCATCGGGAAGCCTACATAAAGTATGTGCGTCGGCTGTTCGACACGACGACGATTGAAAGGAATCTGACAACTCTGGTCGATCTTGTGAAATCAGACATCGGAGAAGAGAACAAGTCGCAGGCATTAATCCTCACATCAGCATGCGACAATTTCATCCTCGTGAAAGAAGCTACTGCATCCATGCAATCATCCCAAATAGAGACTTCCATCAACAGCACAGCCTTATATAGCAAAGCCCCAGAGATACAGGAGAAGATTGTAGCGTCAAGCCGCATCTACTACAGATTGGTCTGGAATCTGGCGGTCATAATTTCAAACTTGGCTTTTTCCATCGATAGCCAGAAGCGTAGAGATGCTTTCGAAGAGGAGAAACGTGGTGTACTGGCTGCAGCCAAGCGACAGCTGAAACTGTTGGAACACGTCATGCATGAAGGCTTTTGCCTGCAAGATGTTCAGAAGTTCATCCATAAGATTGAGAGCGAAGAGACACCTCCCAAGACTACCGCCAACGCAGTCCAATACGACAAGAGCGTGTATGATGCTCTCGTGAAATGGCGTCTGCATAAATCTAAGGAAAGTGGTTTGTCAGCATTTATAATCCTACACAACAACAGCGTGAAGGAGCTGGCTACCCTATTGCCTAAGACCAAGCAAGAGTTGGTAACAATCAAAGGGATTGGTCCTGACAGATTGAAGCTGTACGGAGATGAGATACTAAGCATTATCAATGGCGATTGTCCGAAGGAATCTTCCTCGGAAGAACCTGATCAGCTTCCAGCAGAAGCATCCGACAACAAGAAGCCAAAGATAGAATCGCACCTCGTTTCGCTGAGCATGATAAAAGAAGGGAAAAGTGTTAGTCAGATAGCAGAGGAAAGAGGGATGGTTGCGACCACAATAATGGGCCATCTTGCCAAATGCGTGAAGCAAGGACTTTATCCGCTGGAAGGAATCTCATCAATGGAGAGAATCCAGACCATCCATAAGTATATGGCAGAGCATCCTGATGCCACAAACAAGGAGATTAAAGAAGGAGTACCCGGCACAATAGAGTACTTCGAAATCGACTTGGCACGATGGTATAAGCAACAAACCAACAGCCTATAAGTAGCCGACAGCCATCACCCCACCCTCCTGCAATTATGGCTCTCATCTTGAGCAAAATATGGGACGGGACGAATATAAGAGTTGTTCGGTGCAGTATATTGCGTCGGCACATGCGGTATATTGCATCCGCTCTTGAAGTATATAGTCTTGGCACAGACAGTATAATGGGCTCAGTAGAAAATCCATGGGGGCAAGGTCCTGACGATTCTCATATCCTTTAGCGCGTGTACCTCTCCGAGGCACATACAGGGTGCGTACTTTTACCCCAGACTGCGGTCACTGCGTTCCCTTAGTCAGGGGTTA
>CAYXLA010000031.1:0-16659 GCA_964465765.1 uncultured Bacteroidaceae bacterium
CTGCTGTGACGCCCCGGAGAGATGCACAAACGAAAAACCCCAGCCTAAGCGCAGTGCAGACTGGGGTAATTGGAGTGCGCGACGCACCCTTGAAGAGGCACATTAACGTGTTGTGTTGAACGCGTTATGCGTTATGTGGGCAATATCTCAACCCGACACCCAACGCTCAACGTCCAACACTGCGCTGTAGGCGCGATACGTCAGAAGGGCAGGTCGTCGTTGCTTGAGGAAACTGCAGGAGCAAACGGGTCGGCAGCGGGAGTTGGTGGGAACGGTGTCGTCTGCTGAACCTGCTGGTCGGTTACAGTCGGTCCCTGTGTTGCTGGTGTGCGGTCGACCTTCCAAGCACGGACGGAGTTGAACCACTTGCCTTGCCACTCGTGGGCGTCGATGTCGAACGATACGGTGAGCTCCTCGCCCGGCTGGATGTTGAACTGGCTGATCTTGTCTGAACCGAACACCTCGAAGCACATCTTGCGCGGATACTCTCCGTGGCTCTCGATGACGTATTGCTGAACTTTCCACTCACTGCCGCTGCTCTTACTGATGCCGGAACGTACGGGCAGCACGTTGATTATCTTTCCTTGAAATTCCATATAAAAACTTTTTTACTGAGTTAAGTATGCGAAGGTACGACTTTTGGCGGTACTGCAATCCGA
Organism: uncultured Bacteroidaceae bacterium; assembly: GCA_964465765.1. Lineage (GTDB taxonomy): Bacteria > Bacteroidota > Bacteroidia > Bacteroidales > Bacteroidaceae > Bacteroides. Next base: position 660 of record CAYXLA010000031.1, read on the forward strand.
TTGGGGAGTGAATTTTGCCGCGAAGTGTTGGATTTAGAAAAAGACTGTGTATCTTTGTGAGTATAACGGGCAACGAAGCCGCCCGTTGCTGAACGGTTAACATTTACACATAAGAATTATGAAGTTTATAGTCTCAAGTACAGAACTTTCTGCACATCTGCAAATAATAAGCCGCGTGTTGAACTCGAAGAACACCCTGCAGTTACTCGACTGTTTCCTGTTCGACGTCCATGACGACGAAGTGCTGGTGACGGCATCGGACGGCGAGACGGTGATGACAACCACCGTGGCTCTGATAGAGAAAGACGGCGAGGGCCGCATAGCCATCACGGCAAAGATGCTGCTCGACGCATTGCGCGAGTGTGCCGACCAGCCCTTGACATTCACCGTGGACGAGGCGACGATGGCTGTGAAGGTGGAATATCAGAATGGTGAATACAGCCTGATGGGGCAGAACGCCGACTTGTTCCCGCAGCTGGCAGACATGGACGAGGGCGTGACGACGGTGGAGATGGAGCCGGCAGTGTTGCTGGCAGGTATAAGCCGCACATTCTTCGCCATTGCCGACGATGAGCTGCGTCCGGTGATGAACGGCATCTGCTTCGACATTACGACAGAGAACATCACGATGGTGGCATCGGACGGCCACAAGCTGGTGCGTAACCGCACATTCGCCGCACACGGCAGCGACAACGCCACATTCATACTGCCCAAGAAGCCTGCCGGACTGCTGAAGAACATCCTGACCAAGGACGGCAACACGGTGAAGCTGACATTCGACGACCGCAACGCTGCCATCGAGGCCGACGGCTACAAGCTGCGCTGCCGCCTCATCGAGGGCCGCTATCCGAACTATAACTCGGTGATTCCGCAGAACAACCCGTATCGTGTCACCATAGACCGCCAGACACTGATTGGTGCACTGCGCCGTGTGTCGATATTCTCGTCGCAGGCAAGCAGCCTCATAAAGCTGGTGCTGGAGCAGGACAAGCTGACGCTGTCGTCGCAGGACATTGACTTCTCGACCTCTGCCAAGGAGTCGATTGCATGCCAGTATGACGGCACTGACCTGAAGATTGGATTTAAGGCAACGTTCTTCATCGAGATGCTGACAAACATTGCCTCGGACGAGATCGTCATTGAGCTGGCAGACCCGTCGAGGGCGGGAGTCATCGTGCCGACAAACCAGGAGGAGAACGAGGAGCTGCTGATGCTGTTGATGCCGATGATGCTGAACGACTGAACTTGAAACAGAGAGAGGGAAACAGATGAAACTGAACCTACAGAACCCGCTGGTGTTCTTCGACCTGGAGACCACGGGCACGAACATAATAACCGACCGCATCGTGGAGATTAGCATCCTGAAGGTGTGGCCTAACGGCAATGAAGAGTCGAAGACCATGCGCATAAACCCCGAGATGCACATCCCCGAGGAGTCGACGGCAGTGCATGGCATCAAGGACGAGGACGTGAAGGACTGTCCGACATTCAAGGAGGTGGCACGCACGCTGGCTGCCGACATTCAGGGCTGCGACCTTGCAGGCTTCAACTCCAACCGCTTCGACATTCCGTTGCTGGCAGAGGAGTTCATACGTGCCGGCGTAGACATTGACCTGACGCGTCACCGCTTCATCGACGTGCAGGTGATATTCCACAAGATGGAGCAGCGCACACTGTCGGCAGCATATAAGTTCTACTGCGACAAGAACCTCGAAGATGCACATACCGCAGAGGGCGACACGCGCGCCACCTACGAGGTGCTGAAGGCACAGCTCGACCGCTATCCGCAGCTGAAGAACGACGTGCAGTCGCTGTCGACATTCTCGTCGTTCACACGCAATGTGGACTTTGCCGGACGCATGGTCTACAACGACAAGGGCGAGGAAGTCTTCAACTTCGGCAAGTATAAAGGACAGCTGGTGACGGAGGTGCTGAAGCACGACCCTGGATACTACAGCTGGATACAGAACAGCGACTTCTCGCTGAACACCAAAGCCGCACTGACACGCATCCGCGTGCGTGAGTTCGGCAAGAAATGAGCGTAAGCACGCACACATATATACAGACACACACACAGAAAATGTTGCTATCTGTCGACATTACCAATTACGCGCTGATTGACAAGCTGCACATAGACCTAGAGGCGGGATTCACCGTCATAACGGGCGAGACCGGAGCCGGCAAGTCGATAGTGCTCGATGCACTGAACCTGCTGCTCGGACAGCGTGCCGACATCAAATCCATCAGAGAAGGCGAGCACAAGTGCGTCATTGAGGGGCGCTTCGGCATAGGAGACTTCGGACTGAAGCCTTTCTTCGACGAGAACGACCTGGACTATGACGACGAGACCATCGTGCGACGCGAGGTGTACGACACCGGCAAGAGCCGTGCCTTCATCAACGACGTGCCAGTGTCGCTGGCAGTGATGAAAGACCTCGGCTCGCGGTTGGTCGACATACACTCGCAGAACCAGAACCTGCTGCTTGGCAGCGAAGACTTCCAGACCGGCATGCTCGACACCGTGGCAGAAGACGGCGGTGAGCTGCAGGGACTGCACGAGGCATACCGCAGCTGGAGAGATGCCGACCGTGAACTGTGCGAGCTGAGAGACCGCGTAGAGAAGAACAAGAGCGACGAGGAATACCTGACATTCCAGCTGGCACAGCTGCAGGACGCGAAGCTGCACGACGGCGAGCAGGAAGAGCTGGAGCAGGAAGAGGACATGCTGGGACATGCCGAGGAGATAAAGCAAAACCTGTATAAGGCGGCACGACTGTTCTCGTCGGACGACCGTGGACTGCTGTCGGACCTGCGCGAATGTTGTGACCTGCTGGCAGACATCGGACAGGTGTATGCTCCGGCAAGAGAGCTGCACTCGCGTATGGAGAGCTCGCTCATAGAGCTGAAGGACGTGGACTACGAGCTGGAGGCAATGGGGGAGGACGTGGAATATAATCCGGAACGCCTGCAGACTGTGACCGACAGGCTGAATCTCATTTACTCCCTGCAACAGAAACATCATCTGCAGACCGTGGCGGAACTGCTGGACTTGCAGGCCGACATGGAGCGCAAGCTGTCGGAGATAACGTCGGCAGACGAACGCATAGACGAGCTGCAGCAGCGTGTCGGTCATCTCTACCACGTGCTGGAAGGGCAGGCTGCCATCATCACCGCAAGGCGCAAGGCGGCAGCAGAGTCGATGCAGCAGTCCATTACCGACAGTTTGGTGGAGCTGGGCATGCCCAACGTGCGCTTCGGCGTGGAGGTGGCACCTCGGAAGAACATCGGTCCCAACGGCGCCGACAACGTCTGCTTCCTGTTCTCGGCAAACAAGAGCACACGCCTGCAACCGCTGCAGGAGGTGGCATCGGGCGGTGAGCTGTCGCGCGTCATGCTGGCAGTGAAGGCATTGGCGGCACAGCTGAGGCAGATGCCCGTCATCGTGTTCGATGAGATTGATACGGGCGTGTCGGGCGAGATAGCAGCGCGCATGGCTACTATGATGGACAACATGAGCCGTAACGGCAGGCAGGTAATCTGCATCACCCATCTGCCGCAGATAGCAGCCAAGGGTACGGCACACTTCCGCGTCTACAAGCAGGAAAGCGAACACGGCACCGTGAGCCGCATGCTGAAGCTGGACCACGACGGACGTGTGGAAGAGATTGCACAGATGCTGAGCGGCACTGCCGTGACAGAAGCTGCGCTGAACAATGCACGGACGCTGCTGGACAACTGATGGAGAATAGAGAGAGAGATTAACACACATAGAGCAATATTACTACTACTACTGATGAAGACAAGACTACTGTTACTTATAGCATTGACGGCGTGCCTCGTGCAGACTGCCGCCGCCCAGACACCACGTTGGGCAAACCGAGCCAGACAGGCTGTGTTCTCGGTCATCACCTACGATGCCGCAGACAAGATGCTGGGCACTGGCAACGGATTCTATATCGCTGCCGACGGCACGGCACTGTCGGACTTCGTGTTGTTTCGCGGTGCTGCCCGTGCCGAGGTGATTGGTGCGGACGGCAAGACATACGCGGTGTCGGAAATCCTCGGTGCCAATGAGATCTACGACGTGGTGAAGTTTCGCGTAGCGACCACTACCGAATGTCCGTCGTTGCAGTTGGCTGCGAAGGCTCCCGCCGTGGGCGAACGCGCATATCTGTTGCCTTACTCCACGCAGCAGAGCGGCGACATCGTGCAGGGAAAGGTGAGTGAGGCGACGAAGATAGAGTCGTCCTACGGATACTACACGCTGGAGCTGACGCTGCGTGACAAGATGGCAAGCTGTCCGTTGGTGAATGCCGAAGGACAGGTATTCGGCATCGCACAGCTCCCGTCGTCGTCGGACGACAGCAGCAAGAACACTTGCTATGCCCTCGACGCACGCTTCGGTGCAGCCTTGAGTCTTAACGCACTGTCGCTGAACGATGGTGCTCTGAGCGATATAGGCATCAAGAAAGGACTGCCTGACGATGAGAGTCAGGCTCTGGTGATGCTGTATATGGCATCGACCACCGTCGGTGCAGCAGACTATCGCGTGATGCTGGACGACTTCATCAAGAAATTTCCCGAGTCGGCAGACGGCTATATGCGTCGTGCACAATTCAACTTCTCACAACCGGAAGCCAATATGCAAAGCATTGAGGCTGACATGCAGGAGGCGGTGAGCCGTGCTGACGATGACAACCGTGCCGACGTGTACTATCAGTCTGCCAATATCGTGTACAACTACTGCTTGCTGTCGGCAGACAAGCCATACGGCGACTGGACGTGGGACAAGGCCCTGGACCTTGTGAAGCAAGCCGAAGCCGTCAGCGCAACGCCTATCTATAGTCAGCTGGAAGGCGATATCTGCTTTGCCAAGCAGGACTATGCCGGAGCTTATGCAGCATTCGAGAAGGTGAACAGCTCGAACATCGCCTCAGCAAGTTCGTACTACAGTGCAGCTCACAGCAAGGAAATGATGCAGGCTCCTGTGGAGGAGGTTGTGGCATTGATGGACAGTTGTCTGAACACTTTCGGCAAGCCTTATACGCAGTCTGCTGCCCCTTATCTGTTGGAACGTGCACGCATCTACATGCAGGCAAACATGGCACGTCCTGCCATGCTGGACTATGAGGAGTATTATAAAGTGGTGAACGGACAGGTGAATGACGTCTTCTACCAGCTGCGCGGACAGTCTGAACTGCGTGCCCGTGCCTACCAGCGTGCACTGGACGACTATCAGCGTGCCATCGAGATGAATCCTGATGAGGCTACTTACAGAGCCGAACTGGCTGCGGTGCACATCACCGTGGGACAATACAATGAAGCAGTCAGCGTGCTCGACGCAGCCCTTGAACGTAATCCCAACTATGCAGACCTGTACAGGCTGAAGGGCTTGGCACTGATACAACTCAAGAAGAATAAGGAAGCACGTCCGCTGCTCGACAAAGCCAAGGAGCTTGGCGACACGAATGTGGATGCCCTGATTGAGAAATACTATTGATGCGGGTCCAATATTCGCACCAATTATAGAACACGCCTTGACGGGGAAAGTCAAAGGTTGAGATTCTGCCTGTTGCTGAGCAGATCGGCAACGATGTAGTTGCTGCCTCCCACGAAGACGAGGTCATCCGGCAGGCTCTCTCGCAATGCTGTGGTGACAGCTTCGGTGACGCTTGGGAATGTGCGCCCGCTGAGTCCTTCCTCTTCGGCAATATGTTGCAGTTCCGTCTCGGGCAAGGCACGCTTCACGCTGGCACGAGTGAAGTAGTAGACGGCATGACGTGGCATTAGGTGCAGTGCGGCACGTATGTCCTTGTCGCTGACCATTCCGAAGACGATGCGCAGAGTGCGGCATGTCTGCTGCTGCAGTTGCTCTGCCACGTAGGCAATTCCGCCGCTGTTGTGTCCGATGTCGCATATCACCGTAGGATTGCTACGCAGCTTCTGCCAGCGTCCCATTAGTCCTGTTAGCTCCACGACGTGCGACAATCCTGAACGTATATTATCGTCGTTGATGTGGTATCCACACTTGTCTCTGAGCACTGCCAGTGCGCTGATGATGGTCTGCAGGTTCTTCTTCTGATAAATTCCTTTCAGCTCAAAGTCAACGTCTTCTGGCATTGGCGTGTGCTCTGTATCGGCAAAGAGGATAGGGGCTTGTTCTGCTTCTGCCTTCGCGAGGAACACTGGTCTGGTCTCTTCTTGCGTCTCACCGATTATCACCGGAGTGCCGTGCTTTATTATTCCAGCCTTCTCGCCTGCAATCTTCTCGAGCGTATTGCCGAGAAACTGAGTGTGGTCGAAGCTGATGTTGGTTATGACGCTGATGTCGGGGTTGATGATGTTCGTGCAGTCCAGACGTCCGCCAAGTCCGACTTCAATCACGGCAACATCCACCTTCTGCTGCTTGAACCAGCAGAACGCCATTGCCGTTGTCAGCTCGAAGAACGACGGATGCAGCGGCTCGAAGAACGGACGTTCGTGCTCAACAAACTCCGTGACATAATCACGGCTGATGGGCTCTCCGTTGACGCGTATGCGTTCGCGGAAGTCGACGAGGTGGGGCGACGTGAACAGTCCGACCCTGTATCCAGCACTCTGCAGCACTGCTGCCAGCGAATGCGACACCGAACCTTTGCCGTTGGTTCCGGCAACATGTATGGTGCGGAATGCCGTGTGCGGATGTCCGAAGTGTGCATCAAGTGTGCATGTCGTGTCAAGTCCGGGCTTGTAGGCAGCACCGCCGATGCGTTGGAACATTGGCACGCTGTCGTATAGATATTGCAGTGTCTCCTCGTATGTCATCATCTCCATGACCCCTCCTAAAGGTCAGATATCTTTCTCAGTACAGCCTCTGCGAGTAGTCGCGCTCGCCGAAGATCTTTGTCCCGATGCGCACCATGGTGCTTCCGTAGTCGAGTGCCAACTGGTAGTCGTGCGTCATTCCCATCGACAGTTCGCAGAAGTCTGCATTGTTCATAGGACCTGCCTTGAGCTCTGCTGCCAACTGCTGCAGCGAGAGGAACTCGCTTTTCACCTGAGATGTATCGTCGGTGTTTGTGGCAACGCCCATCAGTCCGCAGATGCTGACGTGCCGGAGCTCCTGCCACGGCTCTTCTGCCAACATATGTCGGCACTCGTCGGGGCTGAAGCCGAACTTTGTCTCTTCTTTGGCAATGTGGATTTGCAGCAGGCACTTGATGGTGCGTCCTGCCTTCTCAGCCTGCTTGTCGACCTCCTGCAGCAGCTTGAAGCTGTCGATGCTGTGGATCATGTAGACGTAGGGCGCGATATACTTCACCTTGTTTGTCTGCAGATGTCCTATAAGGTGCCACTCGATGTCCTTGGGCAACACCTCATGCTTCGCCGTCATCTCCTGCACACGGTTCTCACCGAAGCGGCGTTGTCCGGCGGCGTAAGCCTCCATTATTGCGTCGCTCGGATGGTTCTTCGACACGGCTATCAGCTTCACTCCCTCGGGAAGCTCGCTGCCAAGAGCCTTAATGTTTTCTGCTATCGTCGTCATGACCGTGTGCTCTTCCTCTCCGATACGTCCTTGTTGCTTATTGTTCCATTTCGGGCTTTGATGCCGGAGCCTCATAGGGGAAGACATCCATTATAGGTGTTTCGGACAGCGATGCTATGGTGTAGTCGCCCATTGTTCCTTCCATTCCCTCCTGAGTCTTCTTGAGTGCGTCGGGCAGGTCGGATGCATGTATCAGGATGTTTGTCGACTGCTTCTTCTCCTTGCCGCTCTTCTCGTCGAGTGTGATGAACACCAGTTTGCCCTTAAACCACTTGTCGGCAGTGCCATCCTCCATTGCGAACAGTTCGCTGTAGTTGGCTTTCTTGATGCCCAGCACCTTGAATCCGCCCATCACGAACGGAGCCATCTCCTCGGTAATGCGTGCTTCGGCTTCGGTGAAGCTCAGTGCATCCACCAGATAAGTCTCTGTCGAGACCTTCGTCAATCCGTTCTCTATTGTCTTCTCGTGCTGTATCTTGCACTCAAACCATGTATGTATTTCCATAATCGTTTCTGTTATTGTCCTTTATATTAATCAATTGTCATTTCTTTATACCTTTATATATTAGATATGCCACAATCAGCACTCCGATGCCAATGAACACATATCCAATCTCATGGCTATAGACTGTGACCTTCTCCAGCAACTGCTCTTCGGTCTCGATGCCTGGAATGGTCGACAGATAATAGCCGATTGCGGCAAGTATGGAGTTCCATGTCAGTGCACCAAGTGTGGTGTAGAGCAGGAACTGTCCCATCTTCATGCGTGCCAGTCCTGCCGGTATCGAGATGAGCTGCCGCACTGCAGGTATCAGTCTGCCAACAAATGTCGAGATTGCTCCATGCTTGTGGAAGTAGTCCTCGGCACGTTCCACCTTCTCTGCATCGATTAGGCACATGTGTCCGAAGCGGCTGTTGGCAAACTTGTAGATAATAGGCCGTCCCAGCCAGAGTGCCAGATAATAGTTGACCAGCGCTCCTATGTTGGCACCGATGGTGGCTACTATGACTACGAGGAAGACGTTCAGGTTGGGGTCGGATGCCGACTTCCATGCTGCGGGCGGTACTACTACCTCCGACGGGAAGGGAATGAACGAACTCTCTATCGCCATGAGTAGCGTAATGGTCCAATAGTTCAGGTGGTCAAGGCACCATTGTATGAATATCACTGATTGCATATCGTCTCTTCTCTCTCCTTATATATATATGAATATACTACTACAGCGTGTTCCAGTCTCCAGGCCTCTCGCCAGCCAGCCCTTCGTTGATTCTGTTCGTCAGGAACGTGATGAACTTCGTGTCGCCCGACTTAATCAGGTCCAATGCTTCGTCGATGTAGCTGTCGGACATCATGCTGGCACACATGCGGTTGTACTTCTTTATCTGCTTCTTGTCGCACAGCAGCAGAGCCATCGACAGCAATGCAACTGTGATTGATGGGATGTCGGGATTCTTGTCGCGAGCCCTCTCCACGTACTTCATCGCCTCTTCGATGTGTCCAATCTCAAACAGATATGCTCCGATGCGTGTGTACATCTCGTAGTCGGTCAGCACACTGTCTGCCGTGCATAGAGCCATCTTCCAGCAGGTGCGGGCTTCGTCAAGTCGGTCGGTGACTGCATATTCGTGCCCCTCGTAGAGCATTGCTTCCGTGTCGTGCGGGTTCAGCGTGTAGGCTGTCCGCATCATCTCCATGGCTTCTTCGTGCCGTCCCAAGCGCGACAGGCACAAGCCCTTGCGCAGATACTGCACGCCTTTGTCCTCGCGACACAGATTGCCATTGTCGATGTCGAGGTCTATTATGCGCATCATCTGCTCCCACTTCTCGTCTCCTGGTTGCGACAGCAGTCGGTCTGCTATATATTCTGCCACGGTCGCGGCAATCTCGTCGCTCTCCTTCATGCCGTGTATGTAGTCTTCCTTTGCCTGACTGTCGTTGCCGATGAGCACGTTCGTGAATGCCCTCAGCATATATGCTTCGCCAAACTCGCTGTCGTTAAGCACCGAGAAGTCGCATGCATCGATTGCCTTGCTATAGTCTCCCTGCATGAAGTGACATTTGGCTTCGCACAACCAGTAGAACGATGAGAACGGGTCTTTGTCGAGCAGACGGTCGAAGATTTCCAATGCCTTGTCGTAGTGGCGCGATGCAAACTCGCAGTTGGCAAGGGTGGAGTAGTAGAACTCATCCTTAGGCATTTCGTCGCTGTCGTACTCAAACTCTCCGTCGAGCCAGCGTCGGGCCATGTCGGGACGTTCGGAATCCAGATACATGCATGCCACCATCACTGGGTCGAGCAGGTCGAAGCCGAAGTCGCTGAGCAACTGCTGCGCCTCAGCATCCTTGCCATTGAGCAACATGATGCGTGCTTTCAGCAGAGTCAGGTCGGCTGATGTGGTGTCGTCGAGCGACGAACATATCCTCTCAGCCTGCTCATACAGCCCACCAGAAATCAGACGGTTCGCCTCCTGCACCATAAGTTCCGTATTGTCGGGATATGCTGTCAGGGCTCTGTCCATTGCCTCGTCCGCCTTGCGGTTCATGTAGTTGGCATCATACCAGTCGATGATGTCGGCATAGTCCTCCGGCTCAAACTCTGTTGTGCCGACGATGCCGCCATCCTGCTCGTATGCTTTCACGAGGTCGAACAGCCGTCTTTCATTCTTCGATAGTGGATTCCTGTCTGTCATTGTTTAATCTTTCCCCACGTGTCCTTGAGGCCAACGGTGCGGTTGAAGACCATCTTCTCTGCCGTCGAGTCCTTATCGACGTTGAAGTAGCCTATGCGCTGGAACTGCAGATACGTCAGTGGCTTCATTCCCTGTGCGAACTTCTCTATGTAGCAGTGGTCTAGCACCTCCAGCGAGTCGGGGTTAATCATCTCCTTCATTGCTGTCAGTGCATCGCAGTTCTTCTCATCGCGAATCTCCTGCAAGGTGTCGCGCGGGTTCTCAGCTTTCCACAGACGGTCGTACAGACGCACCTCTGCTTCCATGCAGTGGTCGCGACTCAGCCAGTGTATGGTGCCCTTAACCTTGCGGTTAGCTCCAGGCAGTCCACTGCGGCTTTCTGGGTCGTACTCGCACAGCACCTCTTCTACTGTACCGTCTGCATTCTTGCGGCATCCGGTGCATTTCACGATGTATGCGTTCTTCAGTCGCACTTCCTGTCCAGGGGTCATGCGGAAGTATTTCTTAGGTGCATCTTCCATGAAGTCGTCCTGCTCAATCCACAGGTCACGGCTGAACTCAATCTTGTGTGTTCCCTCTTCTGGACGCTCCGGATTGTTCACAGCTTCCATCTCTTCTACCTGTCCTTCAGGATAGTTCGTGATTGTCAGCTTCAGCGGATGCAGCACTGCCGATACACGTGTGGCGCGTTCGTTAAGGTCTTCGCGTACTGCACTCTCCAGCAGAGCGAAGTCGTTCAGTGCATCGTATGTTGTGTAGCCAATCTTGTCGACAAACTTCTTGATAGACTCAGGCGAGTAGCCACGACGACGGAATCCGCAGAGTGTCGGCATTCGTGGGTCGTCCCAACCGCTCACAAGACCTTCCTTGACCAGCACCAGCAGGTTGCGCTTGCTCAGCAGCACGTAGTTCAGGTTCAGTTTGTTGAACTCATACTGGTGCGGACGGTTGTTGTCCAGGTCCTTGCCTTCCTTCACCCAGTCTACAAACAGGTCGTAGAGCGGACGGTGAGGTACGAACTCAAGTGTGCACAGCGAGTGTGTGACGCCCTCGAAGTAGTCGCTCTGTCCGTGTGCGAAGTCATACATAGGGTATGCTTTCCATTTCGTTCCCGTGTGTGGATGCGGATGATTCACCACGCGATACATTATCGGGTCGCGGAAGTGCATGTTCGGACTTGCCATATCTATCTTGGCACGGAGCACCATAGTGCCCTCCGGTACTTCGCCAGTATTCATCTTGCTGAACAGCTCGAGGCTCTCCTCTACCGGACGGTCGCGATAAGGGCTGGGTGTACCAGGCTGTGTGGGCGTTCCCTTTTGTGCAGCAATCTGCTCCGACGATTGTTCGTCGATGTAGGCTTTGCCCTCCTTTATCAGTGTTATGGCAAAATCCCACAGCTGCTGGAAGTAGTCGGAGGCATAGTATTCGTGTCCCCACTGGAATCCCAACCACTTGATGTCCTCCTTGATGGCGTCGATGTACTCCATGTCTTCCTTAGTAGGGTTGGTATCGTCAAAGCGCAGATTGCACACGCCACCATACTTGGCTGCTATGCCGAAGTCCAAGCAGATGGCTTTGGCATGACCGATGTGCAGGTAGCCATTGGGCTCTGGCGGGAAGCGTGTCTGTACACGTCCACCGTTCTTGCCTTCGGCGAGGTCTTTCTCAACAATCTGTTCAATGAAGTTCAGGCTCTTCTTGTTGTCGCCTGTCGTTTCGCTTTTGATTTCTGCCATAATCGTAATATGTGCTTTTGTTGTATCCGTTATGTCTGTTCAAATCTCTCTCGGCTCACACATAGATGAGCAGATACAGGTAGATGGTGGCTGCCGGTATTGCCATCAGTGAACTGTCGAAGCGGTCCAGCATGCCGCCGTGTCCGGGCAGAATATGTCCGGAATCCTTGATGCCAAGCTGACGCTTCAGCAGTGATTCGGTAAGGTCGCCCCATGTGCCGAATATCACAACTGTAATAGCCAGTCCAATCCACTGCCACATGTTCATAATCCCGTGGAATAGCAGTGACAATGCAATGGCTGCCGCTATGGAAAGTACGGCTCCACCAATGCTGCCTTCCCACGACTTGTGTGGCGATATGCGCTCGAACAGCTTGTGCCGTCCCAGCAGACTGCCGCTCAGGTAGGCTCCCGAGTCATTGAGCCACAGGAAGACAAATATCGACAAGGGCATCACGGGATTGTATGCCACGGAGCCTGTCGTTATGTCGTTCTGGAATGCTATCACGTTCAACAGTGCCAAAGGCAAGGCTATGTACACCTGACTAAGCATGGAGCATGCCCAGTTGCCAAGCGGGTTCTCCTTCTTGAGGTAAAGCTCCGATATCATCAGGTACATCAGCAACAGCAGGTACGGCAGGAACACGCTGACGTTGGTCACGTCGGCACACCAGACCATGAAAGCCATGAACAGGTATGCACCACCAAGTGCATTGACTGTGCAGTTGACGTGTGCCTCGCCGTTCTCATTCATCAGACGTGAGAACTCAAACACCGTGAGTGCGCTGACGAGAGCGAACAGCACGCCGAACGATAGTGGGCTGAGCAGGATGCATCCCACCATAACAGCCACAAACACTATCCCTGTTACTGTGCGTATAATGAAGTTCCTCATTGTTGCTCGTCTTGCTTCTCGGGTTGCTCTTCCTTCTTGTCTTGCTGCTCGTCCTGCTTCTCCTGACGCTCGTGAGCTTCTTTCTGCTCGCTCGATATGCGGTTGGCACTGATTATCTCCTCCGAGCGCGATGCCCATGGACGTTTGCCGAATATAGCTTCAACGTCTTCGGCGAAGATCACTTCCTTCTCGATGAGCTGTTGTGCCAGACGGCGGTGCTCGTCCTTGTGCTCTGAGAGTATCTGCTTGGCACGCTCATACTGCTCGTTGACGATGCGCTTCACCTCTTCGTCTATCAGCAAAGCCGTCTGGTCACTGTACGGACGGTTGAAACTGTACTCGTTCTGGTTGGCTCCATAGTAGCTCAGATTCGGCAGCTTGCTGCTCATACCCATATATGCCACCATGGCAAAAGCCTGTTGTGTCACCTTTTGCAGGTCGTTAACTGCGCCCGACGATATGCGACCAAGGAACAACTCCTCGGCAGCACGTCCGCCCAGTGTGGCACATATCTCGTCCAGCATCTGCTCTGTAGTGGTTATCTGTCGCTCTTCTGGCAGATACCATGCCGCACCCAATGCACGTCCACGCGGTACGATGGTGACCTTTATCAGCGGGTTGGCAAATTCCAGTAACCATGAAATCGAGGCATGTCCGGCTTCGTGTATGGCTATCGAGCGGCGTTCGTCCTCGGTTGTTATCTTGTTCTTCTTCTCCAGTCCGCCTACGATGCGGTCTACTGCATCGAGGAAGTCCTGCTTCTCAACGAACTTCTTGCCATGGCGTGCCGCTATCAGTGCAGCTTCGTTGCAAACGTTGGCGATGTCGGCACCGGAGAAGCCCGGCGTCTGTCGCGACAAGAGGTCGATGTCGAGATTCTTATCGATCTTTATAGGACGCAGATGCACCTTGAAGATCTCGCGACGTTCGTTCAGGTCGGGCAGGTCAACGTTTATCTGACGGTCGAAACGTCCTGCACGCAGCAAAGCCTTGTCCAATACGTCGACACGGTTTGTGGCTGCCAGTATAATGACACCGCTGTTCGAGCCGAAGCCATCCATCTCTGTGAGCAGCTGGTTAAGCGTGTTCTCGCGTTCGTCATTGCCTCCCATGGCTGGTGCATGCGAACGTGCACGTCCCACAGCATCGATCTCGTCGATGAAGACAATGCATGGAGCCTTCTCCTTTGCCTGACGGAAGAGGTCGCGAACACGCGATGCTCCCACGCCGACAAACATCTCCACGAAGTCGGAACCTGCCAAAGAGAAGAAAGGTACGTTGGCTTCGCCGGCAACGGCTTTTGCCAGCAATGTCTTTCCTGTTCCCGGAGGACCTACCAGCAGTGCGCCCTTGGGAATCTTTCCACCAAGGTCGGTATATTTCTGTGGACTCTTGAGGAACTCCACTATCTCCTCTACCTCCTGCTTGGCTTCAGCCAGTCCGGCAACATCCTTGAACGTTACCTTCTCCGACGACTCCTTCTCAAACAATCGTGCTTTCGACTTGCCAACGTTGAATATGCCACCATTGCCAGCTCCCATGCCGCTACCCATACGTCGCGACAGGTAGATGATGAAGCCGATGAAGACCACCAACGGCACTATCTGCCAGAACAACACCCAGTTGTAGTTCTGCTTCTGCTTGTATGCCACCGTGCCATTGAAGTGATCCAACTCATGTTCCTTGTCAAGGAATTCGCCAAGGTTCTCACGCGAAGGCGCTTCGGTGCTGACCATTATGTCGTGTCCTGCCAACCGTCTGTCGTTGCTCTCGCCAAACACTTGTGCCGCATTCTCGGCTTTGATGAATGCCTCTACGGTGTTGTCATCATACCCAATGACACGCGACACGTAGCCGCTCTGCACGTAACGCTGGAAGTCGGTGTAGGATATCTCGCGCTCCGACTGCTGGTCATCGTTCATGAAGTATAGTCCGAACAGTGTCAAGGCTATCATCATGTACAGCCAGTTCAGGCTGAAGCGTATGTTCATTCCACCACCGCCGCGCTTTCCCGCGTTCTTGTTGGTGTTGCCACCGTCAGCGTTGTTGTTTATGTTGTTATCGCTCATGATTAGTCTCCGTAAGTGTGTCAGTCCAAGTCAGGGATTTGTGTCAGCCGAGCATCTGCCCACAAGTGTTCCAAGTCGTAGAAGTGTCTTGGCTCCGGCTGGAACACGTGTACCAGCACATTGGCATAGTCCATAGCCACCCATTGTGCGTTGTCCAGTCCGTCAATGCCTATTGGCTTTGTCTTCCTCTTCTTGCGTGTGCTCTCGCCTATGGCATCGACGATGGCTGCCACCTGACTTGGCGAATTGCCTTCGCATATTATGAAGTAATTGCATATTGTGTCGTCAATCTCGGTCAGGTCTGCTATCACAATGCCCTTGCCCTTCTTCTCCTGTATTCCTTCTGTAATGCTTTTTATAAGTTCTTTTGTCTCGTCCATGTTTATGTACGCGTTGTTGAATTAAGTCACAAATATACGTCGTTTCCCTTACATGTAAGTGTAAAATCGGTCGATGGCTCCGTTTTTTGTCTTTTTTAGCGACACGTTCATGTCCTGCTGTGGTGCCTCGGAGAGGTACATTATATGGCTAACCCCAGACTAAGGGAACGCAGTGACCGCAGTCTGGGGTATTGGACGCACCCAGCATGTGCCTCGGAGAGGTACATACATATAAGACTGGATATCCCCATCGCTTTTCTACTGAACCATATTCTCTCGCATAGAGTGGGTCGGGACTTTGTCTTTGATGACTCCTCCAAAAAAAGTAAGTACTACTAACTTGGCAAAGTAAGATATACTTCGTTGGCAAAGTAAGTACTACTAACTTGACAAAGTAAGATATACTGGCTTTGACGGGACATGCTGTGTGGTTCTACAGGACAAGTCTATTGCTTTTTGCCCAAGAACGTATATACCCTTGGGTCGATGCCTATATAGGCACGAATCCTGACGTATAAGCGGCAACTTTTAGGGACATTAATGTCTAGGCCCTTAGACATTAAACGTGATGGCCTTAGACATTAATCATCTTGCCCCTAGACATTAATGTCCTTTTTTTGCTGTGTACGTCTTGGTCAAAAGGTTCGTACGTCTTGGTCAAAAGGTTCGTACGTCTTGGTCAAAAGGTTCGTACGTCTTGG
>CAYXLA010000032.1:0-5810 GCA_964465765.1 uncultured Bacteroidaceae bacterium
GGCGTAGCGGGTTGTGGAGAGAAGACGCGGTTGAGGTCATCGAGAATCCACTGGTAGAGGAAGATGCCGCTGAAGTCGACGGACTTGTGCAGCACGGTCTCGACAGGAAGGGCGCTGTTCTCGTAGCCGGCAAGCTCGTTGGTGCGCTGGGTGGCATGGATGGACTTGCGCTTTATGAGGTCTTCCTGCTCGCGGCGCAGGGCGGTGCAGACGGGAGTGAGGAGTCGCATGACGACGTTGTCCATGATGTGATGGCCCTGCATGTAGAGGTAGACGGTCTGCGGCGTGACGCCAAGGGGCGTGAGGTCGCGGGCGAAGGCGTCGAGGTCGGCAGCATAGGCGGGGAAGCGGCGCTCCCAGTAGGACACGGAACGGCGAACACGGTAGGACAGGTTGTCGAGGGTGCGTGCGGGGTACTTGATGTTGACGTCGAGGATGAGGGTGTCGTCGTTGAAGCGCTTCATGGGGAAGGTCTTGAAGTCGCCGTGGCGGTAGAAGTAGATGTGCCACAGAAACAGCGGATAGACAATCTCGGAATAGCGCGTCATGAAGTCCTGGAAGTCGAAGATGCGGCGGTCGTTGAGGGTGGCTGCGACGCAGGCGGCATGGAGCGTAGCAGGATTGCACATGTAGTTCTCGATGGCATAGGCGTAGGTCTGGAAGACGTAGTCGCTCTGGAGCATCTGACGTGATGACTCGGTGCTGCCCTGCATGAGGAAGTCGTAGTCGCTGTCGACGCAGGCGATGAGGTTCTGGCCGAGCTGGGAGCTGCTGAGGCTGCTCATGAGGACAGTCTTCTTGCCATGCTGCAGCGTCTTGGTGGAAGGGAGCATGATTTCGAAATAGCGGGTCTCGTCTTCGTAGTGCGACAGGATGGTACGCCAGAAACAGATGTCGTCGTAGCTCTCGACATAGGCGACGATGCGGCGGCGCTTCTTGCGGGGCGACATGCGTTGTGCCGCTTCGAGGTATTGCGAGGTGAGGTTGTGGCGCAGATATTTCGACATGATGCTTCGTTCCTCTCTGGTCTGTTACGGGATTATCACTACGGCTGCTGGGGTTGACTGTCGGTTGTGATGTCGCTGACTTCGGTGACGGCATCCATCCAGCCGTGCATGATGACGGCAGGCGAATGGGTGGTGAGGATGAGCTGCATCTGGGGGTTGAGCTCGCGGATCATGCCGATGAGCTGTTCCTGCCACTCGATGTGGAGCGAGGCTTCGGGCTCGTCCATGAAGAGGACGCTGTGCTCGCCGGAGCGCAGCAGGGCGGTGAGCAGGATGACGAGCATGTGCTTCTCGCCGGCAGAGAGCTGATAGGCCGATATCTGCTCGCCAAACTGGAGGAAGCGCAGGTCGTTGCTGCTGCGGTCGATGGTCTTGCCGGTATAGCTGAAGAGGCGGTCGGTCATGTCCTGGAAGCGCGTCTTGGGCTCTGCCAGCGTGGGTGCCTGAGCACGCTGTGTGGCGTCGCCACTGCTGAGGAGGGCAATCATGCGGTTGCCGATGTTGACCTGATAGTCCAGGTAGCGGCGCTGCAGGAGGTAGAGCTGCCAGTCCATCTCGGAATGGACGCTGGGGTCTGCCATGTGGGCGGTAAACTCGCCCTGCACCAGCGGACGGTCGTAGCTGCGGACAACGTCGAAGGGAATGTAGGTGGCTTCGGGGTTGTCGAACCACACCTGCACGCCGTCGGCACCGTCGTTCTGCACGCGGCCCATGGTGCGCTCGAGGTAGGACACGGAGCGGTTGATGATGGTGGTCTTGCCCATGCCATTGAGTCCGCTGAGGATGTTGACGTCGGGACGCAAGTCCCACGCGATGTCATAGCGGTTCCACAGACGGTGGATCTCTATGCGCTTGATGTATGATGCAGGTATGTCCATATGCGGTGTGGTTAGAAAAGATTATTGCTCTCTCTTGAGGTCGAGGAAATAGGTGTCGAGCAGGCGCTTGGCTGCCTTGAACGAGGTCTCGCTGCCGCGCAGCACGCACTGCTCCTCTTCCTGAAGCATGGCGTCGACCTTGGGGTTGTGGTAGAAGCTGTCGCGCAGATGCTCGTGGATGGTCTCGTACATCCAGTACTTGCTCTGCTCGTTGCGGCGGTAGTCGAAGTAGCCGTTCTGCTTGACGAAGGAGATGTAGTTGTAGACCATGTCCCAGATTTCCTTGATGCCGAGGCCGTAGAAGCCGGAATAGGTGAGTACCTGTGGTGTCCAGTGGCTCTCGGGTTCGGGGAACATGTGGAGGGCGGTGCGGAACTGTGAGGCTGCCTGCTTGGCACGATCGACGTTGTCGCCGTCGGCCTTGTTGATGACGATACCATCGGCCATCTCCATGATGCCGCGCTTGATGCCCTGAAGCTCGTCACCGGTGCCGGCAAGCTGTATGAGCAGGAAGAAGTCGACCATGGAGTGACAGGCTGTCTCGCTCTGGCCGACGCCTACAGTCTCGACGAAGATCTTGTCGTAGCCTGCGGCTTCGCACAGTATGATGGTCTCACGCGTCTTGCGTGCCACGCCGCCGAGGCTGCCGGCTGCTGGGCTGGGACGTATGAAGGCTTCGGGACGCTGCGAGAGTTGCTCCATGCGCGTCTTGTCGCCGAGGATGCTGCCTTTGGAACGCTCGCTGCTGGGGTCGATGGCGAGGACTGCCAGCTTGCCCTTGTACTTGTCGAGAACGTAGGTGCCGAAGACGTCGATGGACGTGCTCTTGCCGGCACCGGGGACGCCGCTTATGCCCACACGGATGGAGTTGCCGGCATGGGGCAGGCATTTCTCGATGACCTCTTGTGCCACTGCCTGATGTTCGGGCAGGAGACTCTCGGTGAGGGTAACGGCACGGCTCAGCGTCGTGACATCGCCCTTGAGGATGCCCTCGACATATTCGGCGGCAGTGAGCTGGCGCTTGCGGCCGTTGTGATGGCGGTAGGGGTTGACTATGGGTGCAGCCTCAACGCCAGCGTTGACGGTCAGGCCCTTGTACTCTGCATTGTTTTCTGGATGTTCCATAAGACTTAAATGGATATATGGTTACACGGTGTGTATGGTGTATGTCTCTCTCTCGTTATCCGACCTTTATGGTTATCAGAACCTTGGGGCGGCGGTAGTCGGTGGTGATCATGAGCACCTGGAGCGGCTGGCGGTCGTCGCGGATGTCGCTTTTGTTGACGGTGATGCGCAGGCGTGTGCTCTCGCCAGGCGACAACAGATTCTTCTTCAGCGACACGCTGGCGGCCTTGTCCATGACCTGCACGCGCGGGATGTAGAGCGGCATCTCGCCGGTGTTGCTGACGGTGATGTCGAAGCGCGCCTTCTTGCGGTTACGCAGCAGGGTGCTCATGTCGACGATGGTGTCGCTGACCTGCAGGACGGCAGGATGCAGGCGTTCCTGATCGGTCATGGTGGAGAAGTCGGGAAGCAGAAGCACACTGACGGGAATCTCGTTGCCGTCGCCAACCTTGTCGCCGGTGAAGCGCGACAGATAGGCTGTGGCTTCGGTCAGTCCGTAGTTGTCCAGGCGGTCGCTATGGAGCGTCAGCGTAATGTCGGCTTGCTCGCCACTGCCGATGACGGAGGGCTCGGAGGTCATGCTGAGATAGTGCGGCAGGTGCATGATGACGGGCTCGTAGGAGCCACTGCCTTCGTTGGCAACGCTGATGTGCATCGTAGGCCGCTCGCCACGCATGACGTCGCGGAAGACGATGGCGGTGGTGTCGAGGCGTATGTCGCCAATTTGGTGCGGATGGGTGCGGCTGAAGTCGGTAACGTGCTCGAGCACCTGTCCGGTGAAGTGAAGGTACTGGACGTGGGGCTCGGCATTGCTGTAGACGGCTACGGACTTATGGAACTGTCCCAAAGCCTCGGCATCGAAGGTGATGCTGATCTGTCCGTTGCCACGCGGTGCTATGGGGGCGTCGGTCCAGCGTGCCACGCTGCAGGCACAGTCGGGCTCGACAGCGTTGAGCACCAGTGCCGCCGTGCCCGTATTGGTTATGGTGTAGTTGATGGTGACAGGGCGTTTCCACTGCACCTGTCCCACGTTCTGCGTCTCCTCGTTGGGCTTGAGCTGCGGCTGCGCCATCGCCGTCACGGTTGCGACAATGAGCAGGCAAAGCAAGGCTGTTATCTTTCTAGTCATCATAGAGACAAAGGTATGCCTTTTTCTCGCTACGACAAAACTTTTTGCTTTCGGTTCCGGCAGGATGCCGAATCTTTTTCAACGTCCGACCGTGACCGTGCCGCCTGCGGTGTGGGCGGAGAACTCGGGAGCATAGGTGCTCTGCACGGTGGTGATGCCGAGGCGGCAGGTACCGGCGTGTGCCACCGTGTAGCGGACTTCGAACACGTGTACGCCCTTGCCAAGCGTGCGGAAGAAGAGGTTCGTCTCCGCATCACGAATCTCAAGATAATAGCCCGTACCACTGCCACGGCGGTAGCCGGAGAGCTGCGATTCGGGTTCGAGCAGTGCACCGGCACGGTCGGTGAGTTGCACGAAGTCGAGGGCGCTGCCGAGCGTGAGCGTGAGCCGCGACACCACCACGTCGCCGACATGCAGCTCCGTGTCAGCATCAATAGGCTCGAGGGTCTTGCGTCCGCCAGCAGAGACACGCTCGACAAACAAACGGCGGTCTATGCCCATCACGTCGCCATAGCGTTCGACGTCAGCCACAGGACTGAGATATTGCGCGCTGACAGCTCCCCACGCCACTCCGGTGCTATCCTTTTGCACGGTGACGCTGCGTGCGTCGATGGCCTTGGAGCCTTCGCCGTATGTGCGGCTGACGCGTTTCGGTCCGACCTTGCCGTCGGCATCGGTGTCGGCATCAGCGGTGCTGAGGATCTCGCCGGCAATCGTCAAGCGTGCATTGCCACCGCCCTCAAGCAGATTGACACCATTGCACAGCAATGCGTAGACGGCATCGGCGGTGCTGACGGGCGAATTCCAGCTGCGTCCACGCTTCTGCGAGAGGAGCCACAGCTTCATCTCTTCTATCAGACTGTCCTCGCCGCCACATTCGCGCAGGGCTTCGATGACCGCCACGTGTTGCGGGATGGGCATCATGCCCCAGGTGCAAGGCACATCGAGGAAGGCGAAGTGCGTGCCCGTCTCCGCCTCGTGCACCATCTGGCTCTTCAGCGAGGAGATGAACCGTTGTGCCTTGCGCTCTTTGCCGGCACGCTGCATGATGACGGCAGCATGGGCCTCGGCAGTAACGTCACGGCTGCCGAGAACGCCGTCAACCTTATCGAGGAAGAAGCGATGGGTGGAACGATAGGGTTGCGGGACGTCGGTGCCGCTGACGGCGACAAGGTAGAGATACTGCATGTCGCGGGCAGACAGTGTGTAGTCGTCGGTGTTGCTGTAGCGGCGGCGTATGTCCTGTCGGTGTTCCTGCATCCTGCGGTGCAGATAACTGATGGCGCTGTCTGCCATCGTCACAGCATCGCTGTCGAGAGTCACGCCAATGCCTTCGGTCAACATCTTCAGCCGGACAAGCAGTACGGCAACGCCGGCAGTGATGGTCTCGTCGGACGGCATGCCGCTGAACCAGCTCCATCCTCCGTCGTCGTCCTGCATGGACTTGAGTCGGGCGAGAGCTGTTGCGCCATGATTCTCGCTGCCGGTGATTGCCGACGCGAGTGTATTGGAATAGTATGCTGCCGCCCACGACAAGGCATCGTCGTGCTTCGGTTCGCGAATGTCCGACAGTGCCTGCACTGCATACCATGCCGGATTGCCTGTGAGGTCGACGGTCAGACTGCGCCGTGTGGCGGAAGGGTTGTGCCGGTTGAAGATGTTGTCGAGACT
>CAYXLA010000032.1:5910-16579 GCA_964465765.1 uncultured Bacteroidaceae bacterium
GGTTCCGGTTACGGGGTCGAACAGTTCAAGAGTAGCCACGCCATTGATGTCGCGGTCGGACAGATTGCTGATGACAGCCGTCAGGCGGAGCTTGTCGCCGGCACAGACAAAGCGCGGCAGGTGCGGACGCAGCATCAAGTCTTTCTGCGTCACGGCTGTAGACTGGAGCACGGCAGTCTTCATGTCACGTGTGTGACCGTAGACTGCTACGTTCCAGCGCGTGAGGCTCTCCGGAGCACGGAAGGTCACGACTGCCGTTCCCGCACTGTCGGTCTGCAACGACGGCAGGAAGAATGCTGTCTCGGCAAAGTCGGTACGCAGACTGACGGGAACTGCTTCCTCAGCTTCACCGACAGCGGCGTTTGCAGCCTCATCAATTTCAGCCTCAACAGCGACATCAACATCAGCAACAGCCGTAGTCTTCGCCATTGCCATCAGCGGCATGGTGCGCGACATAGGCATGTGGAGCATGCCGTAAGTATCGAACATGATAGACGGTCCGTCGATATGGTCGGTCTCGAGCGTTTGTTCCTTCACGCTGCGTCGCTGCGAGTGCAGATGCACTGCATCGTAATGGCGGCGGCTCTCGCTGCTGCTGACGTACGGCAAGCGGCGATATGGGCGGAAGGCGAGACTCTGAGTGCGCCCGTAAATGGCATCGAGAGAAGCGTCATACATAAGGGCAAGCATCTCTGCCGAGGCGGGAGTGCCGTCGGGATTCTTCACTATAAGTCTCCACTCCTCGTCCTGTCCGGGCTGCATCCGGTTGCGGAACGTCTGCCACTCCATGTCCAGCGTCTTGGCGGGCAAGGCCTTCTCAATCCGCACACGTTGACTGTGCGTCTGTCCGTCCTTGACAAAGGTGAGCAGCACCGTCACGCCGTCGCCATATTCCGGCAGGTAGTCGATGGAGAGTGTCTGTATAGAGTTATCAAGCTCGAAGGTGTGACTGCTGACGCGTTGCCGCAGACTGAAGACATCCATGAAGATATGTGCATGAGTGTGGGACGTGCCGAAACGGAAGACGGCAGGATGGCGTTCGTCGAAGGTTAGCGTGTGATCTTCGACATCGCAGAACACATTCATAAATGAGCCTGGCACGACATCACTCGCGCCATAGAGCACGAACTCCACGCTATTCTCTGCACGGCTGTTCTGGTCGAGACTCTCCTCCCCTACCACGCTGAAGACCGCCCTATAGACCGCCGACGGCAGTTCGTGCCACCGACTGAGAGCGTGCGGCGTGTTGGCACACAGCGTGCCTTGTTCGACAAGTGTTTCGCCCTCTGCACTGCCCTGACGTTGTCGACGGTACAGACGGTAGCGAATGTCTGCCGTCACTTCCACACCATTTCTATTAAGCGCACGCACGCGGAAGGTTCCTTTATTATCGTCCTTCGACAAATATGTATCTATGCCTTCGGGGCTGATGACGTATGCCTGACGCCCTGCCTCGATGTCCATCGTTGCCTGTTGCGTCTCGCCACCAGCATCGGTGATGCGTGCCTCCACGATGTAGAACGCACTGCCACCGGCATCCTGCGGCTTCAGCTCGACGGCAATGTCAAAACGTCCTGTGCTGTCGAGCCAGACGGTGTCTGCCGCCATGCCCTTGTTGCCACGACTGTTGCGCCAGAACCATCGCTCCTGCGAGGCAACGGTGTATGCCAACGGCACATCCTGCACACTGGCGCCACTGTATGACGTGACGCTGCCGGTGACATGCACAGTATCGCCTGTGCGGTAAGGCCGGCTGATAGGGTCGAACGTTATCTCGAAACTTGGACGGCGGTATTCCTCAACGCGTACGACGGCAGATGCCGTGCCCTGCGCATCGCATATTCTGAAGCTGCCACTGCGTGCTGTTTCCGGCAAGGCGAAGTCGATGCTGAATGAGCCGAAGCAGCTTGTCGTGACCTGACGAGAGGCAACTTCCTCGCCGGTACTGTCGAGAAGGCGGATGGTGTAGTTGCGTCCTTCGACGACGGCGGCATCGTCGTCCTTACTGTTGTAGACTATACCTTTTATATATATAGTCTGTCCGGCACGATAGACGGCACGGTCGGTCAGCAGCGTAAGGACCGTTCTTTCCACATTCTCCACCGTCGTTGCGGCATTGCCTCCGATGTAGAGCGTCTGGCGAGCAAGTGCCGTATCGGCACCAAGCACCGCCTTGTAGGTGAGCGGCTGTCTCTTCTCCAGTGGCGGCAACACTGCTTTGCCATCACTGCCAGTGACGAGGCGTGCCACCGGTTCCTTGCCATCGCGACGCATGAATGTCAGCTCCACACCGTCCAGAGGCTGTCCTGTGGCGGCATCGACGGCACGCATCTCGGTGCTTCCGTCGGGCAGAGGCAGCGACAGAATCTTCAGTCTCGTGACGGGCAGGCTCATGCGTCCGGTCTTCTTTTTGCCATGTCCGCGGAACGACAGGCTGACGGTGTATGTGCCGCACTCATCTGGAATGCCGACAGTGGCTATGGTGTCGTGGGAAGTGTAGCGGCTTGCATCAGCAGTATGCAGAATGTACTTGTCTTTATCGAGGCTCAGCGTAATGTCGTCGGTATTCCTGAAGTTGACGTTGAAATCTGCCGTGCGTCCAGGGTAGACGAAGCTGCCGATGCTGACGGATGCTTCCTGCCGCAGGATTTGTGACCTGAGGTTTCGGAGTATACCCGTCCGACGATAACGACGATAACGGTGTATGCCCTCGTCGCAGACGGTCAAAGCCTCGGCATATTTCTGCTGCGCGTCCAGCCAAGAGGATTTAAGGATGTATGCCTCAGCGCAGACAGTGTTGGAGCCATACGCTGTGATGAGACTGTCGAGACGTGCAGCGACGGCATCCTGCTCAGCAGTCGTGGTGGCAGCATTATATTGCCGTTCGAGGGCTGCAGTAGTGCTGAGGATGACAGCTTCGGTCATGTTGCCGGCGGCAGTATATGTAGCGATGAGCATGCTGTCGATGGCAGCGATGCATCCTTGCGTAGGGATGTCCGCGCCAGCCGACTCGAGAGACTCATAGAGCATGATGGCACGCTCGGCGAGAGGCTGCAACAGACAGTGGCGATAGTACTTCCCGTCACGGCGCGTCGTGACAGACGACGCGTGGTCTTTGGCTGAAGTGCGAAGCAGCAACTGTGGATTGGCAAGCGACAACTGCAACAACGTGTCGATGCGACTATAGAACATCTGCGGTGTCCATTCGCGAATGTCGGCAGGAGCAGCTGCAGAGGCAGCAATCTCAGTACGTCCACGCATTGCGTATGAGTGGGCGTCGGCATAGTCGGAATAGGCTCCTGCGAGCAATGAGCCGAGCAAAGCACGGCGTGCACCATCGTTCTCACTGTCGAACTGTTGGCGCAAACGATTGACACGACTTGTGGCTGAGTCGGGCGCAGCAACATCTTGTGCCGCAATACCCATGCAGAAGATGACGGCAAGAGCCACTGCCGCCAGCATCCTCATCATCAGTGCTGCCATCGTTCTACTCATGACTGTATGTCGTTTGGATATGTGCGTTCAGACCTTACGAAGCACCTGTGCCGAGCGTGCAGGGACATAAAGCTTCAGCCACCCTTTGCCATCGGCACGATAGAGTTCGTCGGGCATGGTGAAATGTTCCACACTGTCATCGCAGAAGCCATTGCCTCCAAATGCCATGGCATCGGTGTTCAAGACCGTGCGATAAGAACCTTCGGGAACAAGGAAGCCATAGTCGGTGAACGAACATACAGGGTTGAAGTTGAAGACAAACAGCAGCTTGCCACGTTCGAAGGCTAGTATCTGGTCGCCATCATTATGCCAAATCTCCTGCACCTGCGTATTCTCAAGCGCAGGAATGCTCTTCAGAATCCTGAGCATTGCGGCATCGAAATCGCCGAGTTGATGATAGCAAAGCTTAGGATTATCTACCAGACTCCACTGGCGGCGTGCATACTTGTGGCTCCATCCGTTGCCCTCACGCGGGAAGTCAATCCATTCAGGATGTCCCCACTCATTGCCCATGAAGTTGAGGTAGCCTCCGTTGATGGCTGCAGCAGTGACAAGACGTATCATCTTGTGCAATGCCATGCCGCGACGCACGGTATAGTTCTCGTCACCTTTCTGCATGTGCCAGTACATGTCGGCATCAATAAGACGGAATATGATGGTCTTGTCGCCGACGAGAGCCTGGTCGTGACTCTCTACATAAGATATGGTGCGTTCGTCCTTACGGCGGTTTGTGATTTCCCAGAAGATGCTGGAGGGCTTCCAGTCTTCGTCTATACGTTCCTTGATGATCTTAATCCAGAAGTCTGGAATGTTCATCGCCATGCGATAGTCGAATCCATAGCCACCATGAGCTATCGGTGCAGCCAGTCCAGGCATACCCGAAACTTCTTCAGCGATGGTTATGGCGTGAGGATTGACCTGATGCACCAGCTTGTTGGCAAGCGTCAGATAGCAGATTGCGTCATCGTCCTCATGACCGTTGAAGTAGTCGGCATAGTTGGTGAAAGCCTCGCCAAGGCCATGACTATAGTAGAGCATCGATGTCACACCATCGAAGCGGAAGCCGTCGAAGTGGAATTCCTCGAGCCAATACTTGCAGTTGGACAGAAGGAAATGCAGCACGCCATTCTTGCCATAGTCGAAGCAGCAAGAGTCCCATGCAGGATGTATGCGTCGTGCACCATGACAGAAATACTGGTCTGGGTCACCTGCAAAGAGTGAGAGTCCTTCGGCAGTGTTCTTCACAGCATGCGAATGAACGATGTCCATGATGACAGCCATTCCCAGTGAATGTGCTGCATCGACAAGCTCTTTCAACTCGTCGGGCGTACCGAAGCGTGATGACGGAGCGAAGAAGCTCGACACATGATAGCCGAAACTACCATAATAGGGATGTTCCTGCACAGCCATGAGCTGTAGGCAGTTATAGCCCTCCTTGGCAATGCGCGGCAGCACGTTCTGGCGGAACTCACGATATGTACCTACCTTCTCCTGTTCCTGTGCCATTCCGATGTGGCACTCGTAGATGAGCAGCGGATGCCGCTTGGGACGGAACGTCTCTATCTTGAAGCGGTAAGGCTTCTCCGGTGCCCATACCTGTGCACTGAAAATCTTCGTCACCTCATCCTGCACCACACGCGTAGCCCAAGCAGGTATACGTTCACCAGCACCACCGTTCCAGTGGACAGACAACTTGTATAGGTCACCATGATGCAGTGCGCCGGCAGGCAGTTCAATCTCCCAATTGCCATTGTCAGTAGGCTTAAGGCTGTATTCAGCCTGTTCATGCCAATCGTTGAAAGTGCCGATAAGGTATATGGCAGTAGCATTGGGCGCCCATTCACGGAGCACCCATCCACCCTTAGGAGTGCCATGCAGACCGAAGTAGAGGTAGCCGTCGGCGAACTCCGACAATGGCATCGTGCCGCCAGTCAGCTCACGTTCTTTATTCAGGGCATGACGGTGACGACCTTCGATGGCTTCGGCATAAGGTTGCAGGTAAGGGTCGTCCTTGACAATACGGAGAGTTCTCATGGTCTATGTTTTTCAGCGTGCGTCACGCGCACATGGCAAATATAATGAATAGATTTAAGGGCTCAATAGGCATTTTGCACTTTATGCCTACCAAGCCCATAATATCCATAGAAACTATTCCCACTCAATTGTGCTAGGTGGCTTTGAGGAGATGTCGTAGCAGACGCGGTTGACGCCCTTGACCTTGTTGATAATCTCGTTCGAGACCTTCGCAAGGAAGTCATAAGGCAGTCGTGCCCAATCGGCAGTCATGGCATCGACACTGGTTACAGCACGCAGTGCAACAGGATGTTCGTAGGTACGTTCATCACCCATGACGCCTACAGAGCGTACTGTAGAGAGCAGCACTGCACCTGCCTGCCAAACGCTGTCGTAGAGCGATGTGCCGTCAGGCAATGTCCATGAGCGCATGGTGCTGATATAGATGTCGTCGGCATCCTGAAGTATGCGTACTTTGTCGGGCGTGATGTCGCCGAGGATACGTACTGCCAGTCCAGGACCGGGGAAAGGATGACGGCCTATAAGCCTTTCGGGCATACCCAACTGTCGTCCCACACGACGCACCTCATCCTTGAAGAGCCAGCGCAGTGGTTCGCAGAGGCTGAGGTTCATCTCTTTGGGCAGTCCGCCAACATTGTGATGGCTCTTTATGGTCATGCCTGTGATGCTGAGGCTCTCTATGCGGTCGGGATAGATGGTGCCTTGTGCAAGCCATCGTGCATCCTTTATCTTGTGTGCTTCGGCATCGAAGACCTCCACGAAGTCACGTCCTATAATCTTGCGTTTCTGTTCTGGATCGGTGACGCCTTCAAGATCCTTGAAGAACTTTGCCGATGCATCTACACCTACAACATTAAGTCCGAGGCCACGGTAATCGTCCATGACCTGCTGGAACTCATTCTTGCGAAGCATTCCGTGGTCGACGAAGATACACGTAAGGTTCTGTCCGATGGCACGGCTAAGAAGTGTGGCGCAGACGCTGGAGTCGACCCCACCACTAAGTCCAAGTATCACGCGGTCGCTGCCAAGCTGACTGCGCAACTCCTGTACTGTGGTCTCTACAAACGATGCAGCGCTCCATTCCTGACGGCTTCCGCAGATGTCTACGACGAAGTTGCGCAGCAAGAGAGAACCTTGAATGGAATGATGCACCTCGGGATGGAACTGTACAGCCCATACCTTACGCTCGGGGCAAGCATATGCAGCATTGGCAACATGCTCGGTAGATGCTATGCGGTGACAGTCGGCAGGCAGTGCGGTGATGGTATCACCATGACTCATCCACACCTGTGAATCCTGGCTGAAGCCTGCGAAGAGAGGATCGGCAGCATCGAAAGATGTGAGGTGTGCACGTCCATACTCGCGTGAGCCAGCAGGCTCAACGGTGCCTCCACCTACAGATGCCATGAGCTGTGCACCATAGCAGATGCCCAGTACGGGATATTTGCCGATGAACTGCGAGAAGTCTGCACGGAAGGCTTTGTCGTCGTAGACGGAATATGGTGATCCGCTGAGTATGACACCAATGATATCTGGGTCGTCGGCAGGGAACTTGTTGTACGGTAGGATCTCGCAGAAGGTATCCAGCTCACGCACGCGTCGGCCTATGAGCTGTGTGGTCTGTGAGCCGAAGTCAAGAATGATGATTTTCTGTTGCATAACGGTTCGTTGGGTTTTGATGGGGGCAAAGATAAATAATTAAAATGTGCAGAACAAGAATGGAGATGCAGGCTAACGGGTGAAATGAGCAGAAGGGACATTAATAAAAAAAAGAGAGGCAGCCTTGCGACCACCTCTCATTATATTCACGCAGTGAGAAATCACTGCCAGTTGACGTTCTGCTTGAATCGTCCTGCAGCTGTGATAATCTCTGTCTCGGGGATAGGCAGAGTCACCCAATTTGCACCATAGACATTGGAGTACTTGCTGAGGTACTGTACTTCGTATGCCTTGAACTCATTGTTCAGGACATCGGCAACCTCGCCCCAACGAGCCAAGTCAAACCAGCGGTGACCTTCCATACCGAACTCTGCACGCATCTCACGCTTCAGAGCCTTAGTAGCCTCGTCAGCATTTGCGAACGAAGTGTACAGGCCCAAGCGATAGTTGGCAACAGTGTTGGTAACAGTTGTACCAGTGACCTTATTGTCGAAGGTATAACCTGTTGGAACAGCCATACCTGCATCCTCATAGTAGCTCTCATTACCCTTAGTGGTGTAGACACTATTGGCAGCACGCTTACGCACCTGATTGATGAGATCTTTTGCCTTGTCAAGTTCACCGTCGTGAATAGCCACCTCAGCACGCATCAACAGGATGTCTGCATAACGGATGATGTGGTAGTTCTTAGCCGTTGAGCCTGGGTATGTTGCCGAAGCGTAGGACGGACGGTCCGACTTCTTTGGTTCGGGCTTCTTGTTCATGTAGAGACCACCATTGGTGTAGTCGCGAACCCAACCGGTGATAGTAGACTGTGAAGGCACGCCATAGTCCAGGAACGGGATGCCAAAGCGTCCTGCGCAGACATCAAGGCGCGGATCGGTATAAGTCTCCAGGTCAGAGGTAACTGTATTGCTTACCATCTGCGTCAGAGGAGCCTTGCTGCGATATGATTCGTCGGGCAGACCATTCTCGTCGACAATGAAGCTATTTACGAACTCATACGTAGGCTGATAGAATCCCCAACCGCCAATGCCAGAGGCACCAGGCTGAGAGACTGAGTACGCTGCAATCACAGCAGATGTGTAGATCTGCGTTCCGCTGATGGTTGTCTGGATATCAAAGACGTCCTCACCGTTCCAGTCGGAAGTGGCAGCATCGAAGAGGTCTGCATAGTTGTCTACAAGGCGATACTTTGTGCCTTGTGCGTTCTTGCCATTTGCGATGATATCGTCGAGCAGAGACTTGCAAGCAGCCCAGTGGTCCTGTGTGTCGTTTGTGCCGTTATATGGCGACGACCAATAGAGATAGAGCTTGGCGAGCATCGCCTTAGCCTGCCATGATGTGGCACGTGCCTTCTCAGAATCGTCCCAAGTCTCGGGCAGATTGGCGGCAGCATACGTAAGGTCTGCCTCTACCTGATCCCATACGTAGATGTAGTTACCATTCTCATCGACGTTACCAACCTGGGGGTCAGTTGATGTCTGATAAGCCTCGAGCGTCACATAAGGAATGGCTGCACCGAAGACGCGGATGGCTTCAAACATCCACACGCCCTTGATGAAGCGAGCCTGTGCGATGACCTGATCCTTGTTCGGCAGTGTCTCGCCCATCTTCTCTGCCATATCGATTACGTTGTTGCAGCGCTTCACAGACTCATAGACAGCGTTCCACTTCTCCGTGAGGTAGGAGTTGGAGCTTACGATGGTCCATGTCTCAAGCGCTGTGAGGTCAGACTGGTCGGTAGACGTGGAGCCTTTGTTGGCATCAGCACCCATGATATCGCCGAAAATCCAGTCGGTCATGGATGCGTGTCCCATGGCCCAGACACTTGTCTGCATTCCGTAGAACGTGTTGTAGGCAGCATTCAGGACATAGTCAATGCCCTCATTGCTCGTCAGTGTGCTCTCGCTGACAGCTCCGACGGGATCCATCTCAAGGAAGCTGTCGCCGCAACTGGTCATAGACAGCGAGCCAAGAGCCAATGCTGAATATAATATTGCTTTTTTCATATCGTTACTTATAATGTTTTTCTGTTATAAACTAAGATGGTATTAGAAGTCGATGTTGACACCGAACAGGTACTGACGCGGCATACCGTAGGAACCGTAGTCGATACCCTTCATCATATCGTTCGACGAGTCGCCGTTGTTTGAACGCACTTCAGGGTCAAGACCGTCGTAACCGGTGATGGTGAAGACGTTTGCCAACTGTGCGTAGAGACGAATGCGGCTGAAGCCAATCTTGCTGACAATCTTCTTAGGCAGTGAGTAGCCAAGGGTGAGAGTCTGCATACGGAGGTAAGAACCGTCCTGTACGTAGTGCGAGTGAGACTGTGTGGTCTCGGCATTGGTATCGCCATATACCCAGAGAGGCAGTGTGCCGTTGGGGTTAGTGTCAGGGTTCCATGCCTGATTGATACGGTCATAAGAGAACGAGTTGCTCAGGTTACCCCAAAGGGTGTAGTACTCGTAGTGCTTATACAGGTCGTTGCCGATAGAATAGTACAAGTAGGTGCTGAAATCCCAATCCTTCCATGTCAAACCGATGTTGAAACCACCAGTCAGATCCGGATGCGGGTTACCAATGATGGTACGGTCATCAGCATCGACCTTGCCGTCGTTGTTAGTATCTTTCCACTTGTAGTGACCTACCCATGATTCTGCCGATGACTCAAGAGCGGCTTTATCTGCCACGCCATAAGGCAGGATGACATCGCCGTTGGCATTCTTGTAGTTCATGACTTCCTCAACCGACTTGTAGATGCCGTCGTCAACATATCCGTAGAACATTGACACAGGCTGACCGACTGTTGTGATGGTAAGGTCGGTGATACGTGTAGAGGTGTAGAGGTTGGAAGAACCCAGCTTTGTAACCTCATTCTTGTACCAAGAAGCATTGGCACTAACGTTGTAGTTCACCTGACCAATCTTGTCACGCCATCCAATCTGGAAGTCGATACCAGTATTCTTCAAGTCACCAATGTTTACATTAGGCTTCGTACCGCTGCCGGCAAGTCCTGTCCAGTTGGCAGGCACAAGCATGTCAGAAGTCTTCTTTACATAGAAGTCGAAGCTTGCTGTCAAACGGCTGTTGAGTGCGGTAAGATCGACACCGGCATTGAGCATCTTCATGGTCTCCCACTTAGCATCCGAGTCACCGAGTGACGAGATGGCGAAACCTGTAGAAGTACCAGAGTTACCACCACTTACGTTCCAGAGGTAACGCTGCGAGTTGCTGTACTGGAATGCATAGTTGTAAGCACCAATATTGGAGTTACCAGTAGTACCGTAGCCGGCACGGATCTTCAAGTCGTCCAACCATGTAGCGCGAGCGTTCTCAAGGAACTTCTCGTCAGAAATACGCCAACCGAGAGAGATTGATGGGAATGTACCCCAACGGTTCTTGCTCGAGAACTTCGAAGAAGCATCACGACGCAGTGTCAATGTAGCCAAGTACTTGCCTTTGTAAGAGTAGTCAG
>CAYXLA010000033.1:0-16441 GCA_964465765.1 uncultured Bacteroidaceae bacterium
GGATTTAGGAGAGGCTCCTTTCCCCCTTCCCTTCAGGGGAGGGCTGGGGTGAGGCGCCGCTGATGCCGGCGAAGCGCAGTCTGGGGCATAGAACATAACACATATATTATATATTATATATTATGAACAAGGGATTGATTTTGTTGGCTGCGTTGGGGATGGCCGTGCAGACGATGGCGGCGCAGGGGCTGACGCTGGAGCAGTGCCGGCAGATGGCACGCGACAACTATCCCGCCATAGGGCAGTACCAGATGATTGAGCAGAGCCGCGACTTCACGCTGGGCAATGCCGCGAAGGGATGGCTGCCGAAGGTGAGTGCGTCGGCTGGGGCTTATGCCTTCACAGACATACTGAAGACGGGACAGCAGACGCAGATGATGGGCATCGACATGAAGAGCCAGATGGCGACAGGCATGGTGACGGTGACGCAGAACGTGTTTGACGGCGGACGCATAGCGGCACAGCGGCAGGTGGCGGCGGCACAGAGCGACGTGCAGCGCCGACAGCTGGACGTGACGATGTATGCCGTGGACGAGCGCGTGGACGAGCTGTTCTTCGGCATCCTGCTGCTGGACGAGCAGCTGGTGCTGAACGGACTGTTGCAGGAGGACCTGGCGACGAGCGAGCAGACCGTCAGGAGCATGATGCGTGGCGGCATTGCCAACCAGAGCGACCTGGACGCCATACTGGTGGAGCGGCTGAAGGCGGAGCAGCAGCGGGAAGCCCTCAGTGCGTCGGGCAACGCCTACCGGCGCATGCTGGGCGTGTTCGTGGGGCAGGATCTGCCGGAGGAAGGGGCACTGCAGCGGCCCGCCGACAGCGGTAGCAGCGGCGCACCGTGGGGCGTGAACCGTCCGGAGATGCAGCTCTATGCCTCGCAGGATGTGCTGCTCGATGCCCGTCGGCGCCAGCTGAACGCACAGCTGCTGCCTGCGGTGAGCCTCTTCGGTGCGGGAGTGCTGCACACGAAGGTGAGCGGACTCGTGAACAACGGTCTGCTGGCAGGCGGCGTGTCGCTGACATGGAACATCGGGGCACTGTATACGCGCAAGAACGACCTCAGGAAGCTGGCGGTGGAGCGTGCCATGAACGACAGTCAGAAGCAGGTGTTCCTCTTCCAGAACCGTCTGCAGAACGAGCAGGCTGACGGCACCATAGGTTCGCTGCGGAAGCAGATTGAGCAGGACGAGGAGATTGTGCGGCTGCGCGAGAGCATCAGGAGCAAGAGCGAGAAGAAGGTGCAGATGGGCACGGAGAGCGTCAACGAGCTGGTGCGTGCCATCAACGCCGTGAACATGGCGAAGTCGCAGAAGGCACAACACGAGATTGAACTACTGAGAGAAACCTACAAACAGAAACACATTAACAATGAAGAATAACAACAACAACTACTACAATAACGGACTACGCGTTATGGCGATGGGCATGGTGCTGGCGGCTACGGCGCTGGCATCGTGCGGCGACAGTGAAAAGGAGTATGACGCCACGGGCACCTTCGAGGCAACGGAGGTGACGGTGTCGGCGGAGCAGAACGGCACGCTGCTGCTGCTTGACGTCGACGAGGGCGACAGGATTGACGAAGGCGAGCAGGTGGGACTGATAGACACCGTGCAGCTGCACCTGACGGCACAACAGCTCGGTGCAGCCCGACAGGTGTATGCCGCACAGCGTCCCGACACGGGCAAGCAGGTGGCAGCAACACGGCGCCAGCTGGCGAAGGCACAGGAGGAGTACGACCGCTTTGAGGAGCTGGTGAACGACGGCGCCGCCAACCGCAAGAGTCTGGACGACGCCCGCAGCCTGGTGGAGGTGCTGCAGCGCCAGCTGGAGGCACAGCTGTCGTCGCTCGGCACCTCGACAGCCAGTCTGAACGCACAGATGGAGACCGCCGACCTGCAGCGGCAGCAGGTGGCAGACCAGCTGAAGAAGTGCCGCATCGTGGCACCGCTGACGGGCACCGTGCTGGAGAAGTACATGGAGCGTGGCGAGTTTGCCGCCGTGGGCAAGCCGCTCTTCAAGATTGCCGACACCGACCACATGTTTCTGCGTGCCTACATCACCTCGAGCCAGCTGGAGAACATCAGGACCGGACAGGCGGTGACGGTGTTTGCCGACTATGGCGACGGCGCACGGAAGGAGTACCAGGGCGAGGTGACGTGGATCTCGTCGAAGTCGGAGTTCACGCCCAAGACCATACTGACCGACGACGAGCGTGCCGACCTGGTGTATGCCGTGAAGATACGTGTGGAGAACGACGGATACATAAAGATTGGCATGTATGGCGAGGCGAAGTTCCGCTGAGAATATGGACAAGGCAATCGTGGTGGAGCACGTCTCCAAGCACTACGGCACGGTGGAGGCGCTACGCGATGTGAGCTTCGCGGTGGACCGTGGCGAGATCTTCGGCATCATCGGTCCCGACGGTGCCGGCAAGACCACGCTCTTCCGCATCCTCGCCACGCTGGTGCTGGCTGACGCGGGCACTGCCACGGTCTGTGGCAATGACGTGGTGCGGGGCATGACGGACATACGCCGCATCACGGGCTACATGCCGGGCAAGTTCTCGCTCTATCAGGACCTCACCGTCGAGGAGAACCTCGAGTTCTTCGCCACCCTCTTCGGCACCACCGTCGAGGCAGAGTACGACCAGATACGCGCCATCTACTCGCAGATTGAGCCCTTCAGGAAGCGCAAGGCAGGAGCACTGTCGGGCGGCATGAAGCAGAAGCTCGCCCTGTCGTGTGCGCTGGTGCACAAGCCGCGCGTGCTGCTGCTCGACGAGCCCACCACAGGCGTCGACCCCGTGAGCCGCAAGGAGTTCTGGGACATGCTGGAGACGCTGCACGAACGCGACATCACCGTCGTCGTCGCCACGCCCTATCTGGACGAGGTGCGGCGCTGCCACCGCATCGCCTTCATGCAGGAGGGAGAGGTCAAGGGCATCGGGGCACCCGACGAGATTCTGGAACGCTTCCACGACGTGTTCTGCACGACCGGAATCGGCCACACGCAGCATACGGCAGGCGACGACAACGTCATCGAGGTGTCCCACTTGGTGAAGGCGTTCGGGACGTTCCGTGCCGTCGACGACATATCGTTCGCGGTGCGACGCGGCGAAATCTTCGGCTTCCTCGGTGCCAACGGTGCGGGCAAGACCACGGCAATGCACATACTGACCGGACTGAGCCGGCCGACGAGCGGCAGCGGACGCGTGGCGGGCTGCGACATCGTGACCGCCTACGAGCAGATAAAGAAGCACATAGGCTACATGAGCCAGCGCTTCTCGCTCTATGAAGACCTGACCGTGCGCGAGAACATACGCCTCTTTGCAGGCATCTACGGCATGAAGGACGACGACATACGGCGCAAGACAGCCGAGCTGCTCGAGCGCCTGGACCTCACAGACCACGGCGACGACATCGTGGCGAGCCTGCCGCTGGGCTGGAAGCAGAAGCTGGCGTTCTCCGTGAGCATCTTCCACGAGCCCGAGGTGGTGTTTCTCGACGAGCCGACAGGCGGCGTCGACCCCGCCACACGCCGCAAGTTCTGGCAGCTCATCTACGACGCTGCCGACCGTGGCATCACCGTCTTCGTCACCACGCACTACATGGACGAGGCGGAATATTGCGACCGCATCTCCATAATGGTCGACGGCAAAATCCGCGCCATGGGCACGCCCGAGGAGCTGAAGCGGCGACTGAACCAGCCCGACATGGACGGCGTGTTCACCTGTCTGGCACGACAATCAACACGGCAATAGTAATGAAGCAGTTCATATCTTTCGTCATCAAGGAAGCACGGCACATCCTGCGCGACAAGCGCACGATGCTCATCCTCTTCGGCATCCCCATTGTGCAGATGCTGCTCTTCGGCTTCGCCATCTCCACCGACGTGCGCAATGTGCGGACTGCCGTGGTGCTGACATCGGTCGACCACCAGACGCAGCAGATGGTGGAGCGGCTGGGAGCCGGCGAGTACTTCGACATACTCTATAAGGTGAGAACCACCGGCGAGGCAGAGAGCCTCATAAGGCATCAGAAGGCAGACATCGCCGTGGTGTTTGGCGCAGACTTCGCCTCGAAGCAGTCGGACATACAGGTGATGACCGACGGTGCCGACCCCAACATGGCGCAGATGTATGCCAACTACGTCATGCTGACGCTGGCGCCGACGGGCAGCTCGTCGGCGGTCTCCACGAAGCTGCTCTACAATCCGCGCATGCAGAGCAGCTACAACTTCGTGCCGGGCATCATGGCAATCATCCTGATGCTGGTCTGCGCCATGATGACAAGCATCAGCATCGTCCGCGAGAAGGAGCGCGGCACCATGGAGGTGCTGCTGGTCAGCCCCATCCGTCCGCTGCTGATCATCATTGCCAAGGCGGTGCCCTATCTCGTCATGGCGATTGTCAGCCTGACGTCGATACTGCTCATCGCACGGTTCATCCTGGAGGTTCCCGTGGCAGGCAGCCTGCTGTGGATCTACGTCGTGTCGGGCATCTACATACTGCTGGCGCTGTCGCTCGGACTGCTAATCAGCACCGTGGCGCGGACACAGCTCGTGGCACTGCTGGCATCGGCGATGCTGCTGCTGATGCCGTGCATACTGCTCAGCGGCATGATCTATCCCGTGGAGAGCATGCCCGAGATTCTGCAGTATGTCTCTGCCGTCATTCCGCCGCGCTACTACATCTCCGCCATGCGCAAGCTGCTCATCATGGGCGTCGGCATAGACCGCGTGCTGCCCGAAGTGGCGGTGCTGACCGGCATGGCGACGGTGCTGCTTGCCGCCGCACTCTTGAAGTTCAACAAAAGACTGGAATAGGAGGATAAACGTAGATATGTCACTGATACACCTGCTCCGCAAGGAGATTCTGCAGATACGGCGCAATGCGTTCATCCCGCGCCTCATCGTGATGTTCCCCATCATGATTATGTGCGTCATGCCGTGGGTGATGAACATGGAGGTGAAGAACATCGTCGTCGACATCGTGGACCACGACCGCTCCACCCTATCCACGCAGCTGGTCCACCGCATCGAGTCGAGCGGCTACTTCGTCTTCGGCGGACAGAAGCCGAGCTATGCCGACGCGCTGGAGGACGTGGAGCGCGGCAGTGCCGACATCATCGTGGAGATTCCGCACGACTTCGAACGCAGTCTGAAGCGTGGCGAGGCGCCGCAGATTCTCGTTGCCACCAATGCCGTGAACGGCACCAAGGGCACGATGGGCAACGTCTACCTCGGCAGCATCGTGGCGCAACATCTGCAGACCGCCGTGCCGTCGATTGTCGACGTGCTCTACCTCTACAACAAGCACCTCAACTATAAGGTCTTCATGATTCCGTCGCTGATGGCGATACTCGTCATGCTGATGTGCGGCTTCCTGCCGGCGCTTAACATCGTGGGCGAGAAAGAACGCGGCACCATCGAAGCCATCAACGTCACTCCCGTCAGCAAGTGGGAGTTCATCCTCGCCAAGCTCATCCCCTATTGGGCTATTGCCATGCTGGTCATGACCGTCTGCTTTGTGCTGTCGTGGGCGGTCTACGGCATCACGCCGGCAGGCAACATCGCACTGATCTATCTGCTGGCGATGCTCCTGGCGTTCATCTTCAGCGGACTGGGACTGGTCATCTCCAACTACAACGACACCATGCAGCAGGCAGTCTTCGTCATGTGGTTCATCGTGATGTGCCTGCTGCTGCTGAGCGGACTGTTCACTCCCGTCCGCTCCATGCCCCACTGGGCTTACCTCACCACCTACGTCAACCCTATGCACTACTTCATCGACGCCATCCGCACCGTTTTTGTCCGTGGCGGCGACTTCGGCAGCATCGCCCATCAGGTGCTGGCGCTCACCGTCATTGCCCTCATCATGAACGTCTGGGCAGTGAGGAGCTACCGCAAGAACGCGTGATGTGGTGCCGCAGGCAGCGTGTCGGGGGTTATGTGTTATGTTGAAGGTGTTATGTGTTATGTTGCACTTCTCCGTGCTTTGTGTTACTTTTGCCGCAACATAAAAGTAATAGAAGGTAATGAAACGTTTTTTCTTCATCATAGCGGCACTCATGATGTGCCTCGCCTCGGCAGAGGCTCAATCGGCCACCGCCACTAAAAAGCAACGCAACAACAATCTGCCCGTCGGCGTCAACCTGTCGCTGTGGCGCGGCGTGTCCACACAACGCACCGACACCGTGGGCAGCACCGCACTTAACATCGGACTCTTCTCCGTGATGAACCGCCTCAACGGCTTGGGCGTGAACATTCTGGCAGGCGTGACGCAGAATGGCGCCAACGGCGTGCAGGTAGCCGGCATCGCCAACATCGTGGGCGGCAGCATGAGCGGCGTGCAGGTCTCGGGCATCACAAACATCAACGGCGACAACATGACGGGCATCTCCGTGACTGGACTCTTCGGACTGTCGGGCAGAAACGCATACGGCGTGATGTTCTCCGGACTGACCAACATCACCGGCGACAACAGCCGCGGACTGATGGCTGCCGGACTGGTCAACATCGGTGCCGGCAGGTCGACAGGCGTGGAGTTGGCTGGACTTGCCAACATCAACGCGGCACACCACACCGGTCTGCAGTTGGCTGGACTGATGAACATTGCCGGCGACACGTTGCGCGGCATTCAGGCGTCGGCGCTGCTCAACGTGGCTGCCAAGGAAATGACGGGCGCACAAATAGGCATGATGAACATCGCCGTGCGTGCCCGCGGACTGCAGGTGGGACTCGTCAACTACTACTCCACCGGCCTTGACGGCTTCCAGCTGGGACTCATCAACGCCAACCCCAACACGCAGATTGAGTTCATGGCGACAGCCGGCACGTCGACGCTGCTCAACGCCGGACTGCGCTTCCGCAACCGCCTCTACTACACCATACTGTCCTTGGGATACGACTATCACGAGATCGACCAGACCAACTTCACCGCCACCTACCGTGCCGGACTGCGCGTGCCGGTGTGGGGCAACCTGGCTCTGAGCGGCGATGGCGGCGTGCAGCACGTCGAGACGTTCCACGGCGGACGCAACGGGCAGCCCGGACATCTGTTCTCGCTGCAGGCACGACTCAATGCGGAATATCAGATAAACAGCGTGCTTGGCGTGATGCTGACCGGCGGCTACGAACACACTCGCGACTACCACGGACACCGCTACGACAACGGACTCTTCATGGAGGCAGGCACATACATCCGCCTCGGATCTTTTGGCGGCGGGAGGAACTGACTCCATGGCACTGACGGTCTATAAAGCTTCGGCAGGCTCGGGCAAGACGTTCACGCTGGCGGTGGAGTACATCAAGCGCCTCGTGCTCGACCCCTCAGCCTATCGCCACATCCTCGCCGTCACCTTCACCAACAAGGCCACGACCGAGATGAAGGACCGCATACTGCAGGAGCTGTGGGGCATCGCCAACAGCAGCGCAGCGTCAGAATCCTATCTGTCAGCAATCAAGGGGAAATTGGCCGAGAGTGGACACGCCGACCTCGACGACGACGCCATACGGCGCCGCTGCAGCGAGGCTCTGCACAACATCCTGCACGACTACAGCCGCTTCCGCATCTCCACCATCGACTCCTTCTTCCAGAACATCACACGCAACGTGGCACGCGAGCTGGGCATTGGTTCCGACATGAACATCGAGCTGAACACCCGACGCGCCGTGAGCGATGCCGTCGACCACATCATGGAGAACCTCGACCGCAATCCCGACACGCTGCAGTGGATTACCGACTTCATCGGCAGCCAGCTCGACAACGACAAGTCGCGCCACGTGGAGCACGGACTCAAGAATTTCGGCGAAAACATCTTCGACGAGGAATATATGGAGCATGGCGACGTGCTGCGCCGGCAGATCGAGACCAAGGGCTTCATGCAGCAGTACATCGCGACGCTCAATGCCACCAGGCAGAATGCGCTGGGCAGTCTGAAGCCCTACTACGACCGCCTGCACCGCACGCTGGCAGACAACGGCATCGACCTGAGCGAACTGCCCAGCAGCGGAAAGCACATCGAGTCATACTTCGCGAAGCTACGCGACGGCCGCGACCTTGGCAAACCCGGCACCACCATCGACAAAATCTCAACCGATGCCACAAGCTGGACCAACAAGACGTCGAAGCGACGCGATGCCATCATCGCACTGGCTGAAGCCGAGCTCGTACCGCTGGCGGCAGAAGCAGAAAAGGCACGGCGCGAGGCACTGCGCGTGGTCAACAGCGTCAACATGACGTCGCACTACCTGTATCAGCTGCAGCTGCTCAACGTCATCGACCGGCAGGTCGACACCGACAACCGCCGTCAGAACCGCTTCCTGCTGCCCGAGACCAACAGGCTACTCTCCGGACTGCTCGCCGACGACGACTCGTCGTTCATCTACGAGAAGATTGGTGCCAGCATCACAAACATCATGATCGACGAGTTTCAGGACACGAGCCGCATGCAGTGGTCGAACCTCCGTCCGCTACTGCGCGAAGGACTGGCACAAGGTGCCGACAGTCTCATCGTGGGCGACGTGAAGCAGTCCATCTACCGCTGGCGCGGCGGCGACTGGAGCATCCTCAACAACATGCGACAGCAGCAGTCGCCCTTCGCCATCAACATCAGCAGCCTCGACACCAACTGGCGCAGCGAGAGAAACGTCGTCGACTTCAACAACGCCGTCTTTGCCAGCGCCGCACGCTACTTCAACGACAAGGAGAATGCCGACCGTCAGCGCGACTGTGAGGAACTGACGAAGGCTTACAGCGACGTGGAGCAACGCAGCCGTAAGAAGCAGACGGCAGGAATGGTGAAGGTGCAGTTTGTCGACAGCGACGACTACAAGACCAACATGCTCGAAGCCTTGGGACGCGAGGTGCAGGAGCTGCTGCAGAGCGGCATCCCGATGAAGAGCATCGCACTGCTCATACGCAAGAAGGCGGTCAACCTGCCGCTGATTGCCGAATACTTCGAGAGCGTGCTTCACCTGCCTGTGGTCAGCGACGAGGCATTCCGCCTGGACGCATCGACGGCAGTCAACATCATTATCGACGCACTGCGCGTCATCGTCAACCCCGACGACAGCATCTCGCGTGCAGCACTGGCGGCAGACTACATCTCGCTGGACAGCAACAACGACGACAACAACAGTGACGGCGATAATGACGACGACGACAACGCACAAGTATTATTCGGCGCAGAAGCCGCAGCGCAACTGCCTGCCGCCTTCACCGAAGGCACCCAAAGCCTCGGACTGATGCCGCTCTACGAGCTCACGGAACGGCTCTACACCATCTTTCGTCTTGACCGTTGCCGTGCGCAAGACGCCTATCTGCTGAAGTTCTTCGACGAGGTGAGCAAATTCCTCGACAGCAACGCCTCCGACCTCAGCACCTTTC
Source organism: uncultured Bacteroidaceae bacterium (assembly GCA_964465765.1). Classification (GTDB taxonomy): domain Bacteria; phylum Bacteroidota; class Bacteroidia; order Bacteroidales; family Bacteroidaceae; genus Bacteroides. The sequence goes on from CAYXLA010000033.1 coordinate 9,389, forward strand.
TCGACTACTGGGACAACGACATGTGCAGCGCCACAATCCCTGGCGGCGAAATCGACGGCATACGCATCCTCACCATACACAAGTCCAAGGGACTGGAGTACCACACTGTCGTCATTCCTTTCTGCGACTGGTCGCAGACCACATTCCGCGCCGACGAACTGGTGTGGTGCAGCACCGACGAGCAGCCCTACGCCGCGCTCGACATGGTGCCGCTGGCTTACGCTTCCGCCATGACCGAATCTGCCTACAGCGACGACTACTACCGCGAACGCATGCACCTGTGGGTCGACAACCTCAACATGCTCTACGTCGCCTTCACCCGTGCCAGTAAGAACCTCATCGTGCTGGCACGCTCCGACGACGCCATGAAGCAAATCGGCAAGAGACCACGCCAAACGCGTGTCTGCATCGGCGACATGCTCTTCAGCGTTCTGCCCGACGTGGCGCAACAAACCGGCGGCGAGTGGGACGCCGAGCAGCTGCAGTTCCGGTTGGGAACGCTCGTGACGGCACAGGGCGGCAAGGGCGCCGTGACATCCGACAACCCGCTCGAGGCGCAACCTGTGGAGCAGACTGTCGAGATGAACAGCAGCGAGCCCGATGTCACCTTCCGCGAGTCCAACCGCTCTGCCGACTTCATCGCCGGCGCCAGCGGCGAGGAGAGCAGCCATCGCTTCATGGACCGTGGCAACATCATGCACCATCTGTTCGCCTCCATCAGCACTGCCGCCGATGCCGACTGTGCCCTCGACGCACTGATTGCCGAAGGCATCGTGGCTCAGGGCGACGCCTTTGCCGACGACATCAGGCAGGAGCTTCACCGCGCCTTTGCCGACGAGCGGGTGCAGGGCTGGTTCGACGGTTCCTGGACGCAGCTCTTCAACGAGCGCAACATCATCCAGCTGTCGGCAGACGGCACACTCAAGCAGCAACGGCCCGACCGCGTCATGATGCGCGACAACGACGTCGTGGTCATCGACTACAAGTTCGGCAAGCCCAACAAGAAGTACCGCACGCAGGTCCACGACTACATGCAGCTGCTGTCTCGCATGGGATATGCCGACCGCAACATCACGGGCTACCTCTGGTACGTCGACAGCATGGAGATTGAACAAGTGGATTGAAACAGAACAACAGACTCATCAGCACACGATTATTATAGATATATGGAGACATTTCTGCAACTTGTAGCGCGCGACCTCTACCACCGTCTGGGTCACGACCTGAGCCGTACGGCTGTGGTCTTCCCCAACAAGCGTGCCAGCCTGTTCTTCAACGAGGACCTGGCAAGCGAAGCTGGCGGCGCGCCGTTGTGGTCGCCGGTCTACAGCAGCATCAGCGAACTGTTTCAGAGCCTGTCGCCCTACGCCGTTGGCGACCCGCTGCGTCTGGCGTGCCTGCTCTATAAGGTCTACCAGCAGCAGACCGGCAGCCACGAGACGCTCGACGAGTTCTTCTTCTGGGGCGAGCTGCTGATTAGCGACTTCGACGACATCGACAAGAACATGGCAGATGCCGACCGCCTGCTGGGCAACCTGCAGGAGCTCCGCGACCTCGACGACTACAGCTTCCTCTCCGCGACGCAGGAAGCCGCCATCCGCGAGTTCTTCCACAACTTCTCCATCGAGAAGACCACGGAGCTCAAGCAGAAGTTCCTCACCATCTGGAACCATCTCGGCGCCATCTACAACGCCTTCCGCCACACGCTCCACGATGCCGGAATAGCCTACGAGGGCATGATGTACCGCGACGTCATCGAGCGCCTCGACGTGTCTGCCCTGCCCTACGACCATGTGGTCTTCGTGGGCTTCAACGTTCTGAACAAGGTGGAGCAGCTTCTCTTCGCCCGTCTGCGCGATGCCGGCAAGGCCCTGTTCTACTGGGACTACGACGTCTACTACGCTTCCGCGCGTCCCGCCGCAGCTGCCGCACTGCCCTTCGCCCGCGAGGCTGGCGAATTCATCGTGCGCAATATGCAGGAATTCCCCAACTGTCTGCCCGAAGAGTGCTTCGACGTGATGCGCCGCCAGAAGACCGTGCGCTATGTCGCCGCACCCACCGAGAACGCACAGGCACGCTACATCCCGCAGTGGTACAGCAGCATCCACGCAGCCGCAGCCGATTCCAGCAATCCGTCCCTCGACCAGCTACGCCGCGAGAAGGAGAACGCCGTCGTGTTGTGCAACGAGGCACTGCTGCAGCCCGTGCTCCACTCGCTGCCGCACGAGGTCCGTAGCGTCAACATCACCATGGGCTTCCCGCTGTCGGGCACTCCCGTCTCAGGACTCATCAGCGTGCTCACCGCCATGCAGACCGAGGGCTACGACGCCCGCAGTGCCACCTACGCCTACCGTTACGTCGCCCCCGTGCTGCGTCATCCCTACATCCAGCAGCTCAGCTCCGGGGCAGCAACACTGGACCGCGAACTCACCGAGGGCAACCGCTTCAGCGTGGCGCCGTCCGACCTGTGGCGCGACCCTTTGCTGTCGCTCGTGTTCCGTCCGCAGGATGGCAATGCCGCCATCTGCCGCTGGCTGAACGCCATCATCAGCGACGTGGCAACACTCTATCGCGACAATGCCGACACCGACGCCAGCCGCGACATGTACCGCCAGCTCTACCGCGAGTCGCTGTTCAAGGCCTACACGCTCGTCAACCGCCTGCTCACGCTCACCGAGAGCGGCGAGCTCAGCGTCACCACTCCCACGTTCGTCAGTCTGCTCTGCCGCCTGCTCAGTGCCGCCAGCATACCGTTCCACGGCGAGCCCGCCATCGGACTGCAGATTATGGGCGTCCTCGAGACGCGCAACCTCGACTTCCGCAATCTGCTAATGCTCTCCGTCAACGAGGACAAGCTGCCCAAGAACGACGGCGACGCCTCCTTCATTCCCTACAACCTGCGGCGCGCCTTCGGCCTCACCACCGTGGAGCATCGCATGTCGGTCTATGCCTACTACTTCTACCGCCTCATACAGCGTGCCGAGAACGTCACGCTGATGTACAACACCTCCGACGACGGACTCAACCGTGGCGAGATGTCGCGCTTCATGCTGCAGTATCTTGTCGAGTCCGGACAGCCCGTCAGCCGCCTCAGTCTCGTGGCAGGACAGATGCCCGAGTCGGCACGCACCATCACCGTCGGCAAGACCGCCGACATGCTCTGCCACCTCGCCGCGCGCTTCAACCCCGCAGCGTCGAGCAACAGCTATCTGTCGCCGTCGGCAATCAACAAATACATCGACTGCCCGCTGATGTTCTACTACCGCTACGTCGCCGGCATCCGCAGCGACGACAAGGTGTCTGCCGACCTCGATGCCGCCACCTTCGGCAACGTGTTCCACAAGGCTGCCGAGCTGCTCTACACCGACCTGACGTCACGCGGCACTGGCGTGGTCAACGCCGCAAGCATCGAAGCCCTGCTCAAGGCGCCCCACCTCATCGACCGCTATGTCGACGCCGCCTTCCGACAGGAGTTCTTCCACGCCGCCGACGGTCAGACGCTGCACTACAACGGCACGCAGCTCATCAGCCGTAGCGTCATCTGCCGCTTCATCAGGAACATGCTCACTGCCGACCGCACCTACGCCCCGTTCACCATCGTGGCACTCGAGCACAACGTCACCGAGGTCCTCGACCTCGACACCTCCATAGGCAGCATCAGCTTGCGCCTCGGCGGCAAGATCGACCGCCTCGACAGCAAGGACGGCGTGCTACGCATCGTCGACTACAAGACCGGCGGCAAACTGCCCTCGGGCGCGTCGCTCGACAAGGCATTCACCGGCAACAGCCGCGACGGACGCATGCTGCAGACCTTCCTCTACAGCGCCATGATGTGCCGTAGCCGCAGCGACTGCAAGGTGCGCCCCGCTCTGTTCATGGTCGGCATGCAGGACACCTGCCAGCCGCTCGATATGAAGCAGGGCAAGGACACCGTCGACGACTTCCGTCAGAGCGAAGCCGACTACCGTAGCCGTCTCAACGACGTCGTCAGCCAGATCTTCGACACCGACGTCCCCTTCACGCAGACCGACAACAAAGACAAGCACTGCGCCAACTGCGACTACGCACGTCTGTGCCACAGCCGCATCTTTGGCGACAACGACAACAAACAATAACACGTAAAACATAAAACACAACACATAAAACATAACACAATGAAAAGACTCATGCTCTGTGCTCTGACGCTCGGCTGCACCCTTGCAGCCACGGCAGACGACATAAACGTAACCACCGTGCAGCACGCCGGCCCCTATGCCGTGCAGCAACCCATGATGATCGACAGCGTCGACGTCAACTCCCGAGCCTTCGCGCCCCTGTCGATGCTCGACGGCACCGTCCCTGTCGACGCCGCCTTCTCTGCCGGCAGCAAGCAGCTCCGCGCCCGTGGCGGTGCCCTCCAGCTGCCGCAGACCTCCACCGACTATGCCCTGCAGCTCCTCGGCTTCACTGCCGACAACGACGTCTACGGCAAGGCTAAGGTCACCGTCGACGGCTTGACCGACTATGCCGTCTTTGTCGACGGCACCAAAGCCGGTCCCGACAGCATCGCCCTCGAGCCCGGCACCCACCGCTTCGTCGTCAAGTGCCTCACCAAGCGCGGACCGTCTGCCTCGGTCAAGATTGCCATCGGCAGCACCACCTCCGGTCTGCTCACCCTCGGCGACGGCAGCCACCGCAAATATTCGCTGCGCGACGTCCTTCTGGGCCGCCGCTTCAGCAGCGCCAGCCTCTCGCCCAGCGGACGCTACCTGCTCACCGGCTACACCAACACCCTCGAGGGCGGCAAGACCGAGCGCATCACGCGTCTCACCGACTTGCAGACAGGCAACATCCAGGAGCGCACTGCCGACGGCGCAGCCACATGGCTCACCACCAGCGACCGCTACTACACCACCCGCCAGGCCTCTGCTGGCCGTCAGCTCATCGCCGTCGATGCCGCCACAGGCGCCGAGACCGTCCTCGCCAGCCAGCTCCCCGACGGCTACTTCGTCATGTCCCCCACCGACGATTTCCTCATCTTCATGGTGGAGCAGTCCGGACCTAAGGAGCGCGACGACATCTACGAGATCATCGAGCCCGACGACCGCCAGCCCGGATGGCGCGACCGCTACAACCTCGCCCGCTACGACCTCAAGACAGGCCTCATGCAGCAGCTCACCTTCGGCCATCACGACACGCGTCTCCTTGACCTGTCGCCCGACGGCACCAAACTCGCCTTCTCCGTCAGCCGCAGCCGCCTGACGCAGCGCCCCACAACGCTCAGCGACTACTACATCATGGACCTCGCCACGCTTCAGACCGAGAAGATCATCGACGGCGACGGCTTCCTCGGCTCATGCAGCTTCTCGCCCGACGGCAAGCGCCTGCTGCTGCAGGGCTCTCCCGAAAGTCTTGGCGGCATCGGCAAGAACGTTCGTCCCGACCAGATACCAAACTCCTACGACATGCAGCTCTACCTCATGAACCTCAGCGACAAGTCCGTACGTCCCATGACGCGCGACTTCAACCCCAGCGTCGGACAAGCCGAATGGAGCAATGCCGACGGCATGATCTACTTCACAGCTGAGAACCGAGACAGCGTCAGCCTCTATCGCATGAACCCCGACAACGGCATCATACAGCAGCTCCGCGTCGCCGAAGAGATGGTCAGCGACTTCACCCTCGCCCGCAATGCCAAGCTCCTCGTCTATGGCGGTCAGGGAGCGTCAAACTCCGACCGCGTCTACAGCGTCGACCTCACAACCGACCGTAGCACCCTCCTCGACGACCTCAGCCGTCAGATCCTCGACGGCGTCGAGCTCGGACAGTGCCAGGCATGGAACTTCGTCAACAGCCGTGGCGACACCATCTACGGCCGCTACTACCTGCCGCCCCACTTCGACGCCACGAAGAAATATCCCGTCATCGTCAACTACTACGGAGGCTGCAGCCCCACCAGCCGCAACTTCGAGAGCCGCTATCCGCACCACCTCTATGCCGCCATGGGCTACGTCGTCTATGTCGTCAACCCCAGCGGAGCCACCGGCTTCGGACAGGAGTTCTCCGCCCGCCACGTCAACACCGCCGGTGAGGGCGTAGCGCAGGACATCATCGAGGGCACCCAGCGCTTCCTCGCCGAACATCCCTATGCCGACGCCTCCAAGGTGGGATGCATCGGAGCCTCCTACGGCGGCTTCATGACGCAATATCTACAGACCAAGACCGACATCTTCGCCGCCGCCATCTCCCATGCCGGCATCAGCGACCACACCAGCTACTGGGGCGAAGGCTACTGGGGCTACTCCTACAGCGAGGTCTCCATGGCAGACAGCTATCCCTGGACGCGCAAAGACCTCTATGTCGACCGCAGTCCGCTGTTCAATGCCGACAAGATCCACACCCCGCTGCTCTTCCTCCACGGCAGTGCCGACACCAACGTCCCCGTTGGCGAGAGCATACAGATGTTCACCGCCCTCAAGCTGCTGGGCCGTCCCACAGCCTTCGTCGTCGTCGACGGACAGAACCATCACATCCTCGACTATGGCAAGCGCATCCGTTGGCAGAACACCATCTTCGCATGGTTCCAGAAATGGCTCAAGGGCGACTCTTCTTGGTGGGAGAGCATGTACAGCCACAAGAGTCTGTAACGAGGGAGAAACGCCGAACTCCACACAGGGCGCACGGCTTTCGCAAGAAGCCAAGCGCCCCACCCCTAACTTTCAGCCCCGACTGCACGACATCGGATTGTCCGCAGCCGGGGCTTGTTGTGTTCAAACCGCACGGTTTTAATTCCCAAACTGCGCGGTTTCGAAACAAGAACTCACGCCATGCTGCCACATGATGCATCGCAGTCTTGGCTGAACATCGCTTTCTATGGATGCCCATCGTTGGGGTCCAAGGATGCCCATTCTATGGTCCTTTGAATGGGCATCCTTAGGAGCATAGAATGCCCATCCTTAGACCCTAAGAATGCCCATCGTTAGGGTGCCTACTCGGGCAAAGACTGCTTTTTAGAACGTTTTCGTTCAAAATAGAAGGTTTTTAGAACGAGAGGTATCTTCAGAACGCATCTGA
>CAYXLA010000034.1:0-16011 GCA_964465765.1 uncultured Bacteroidaceae bacterium
GTATCTTAATCCAACACCCAACACTCAACACCCAACACCGGATATAGCATGAATCGCACACTAAAGAATATGTTGCCTTGGATTGCACTTACGCTATAGGACGTGCAGCCTCGGAGAGGCTGAATTATGCATAACCCCAGCCTAAGCGTAGCGCAGACTGGGGGTATACGGGCTATCATATCCTCGTGCCTCGAAGAGGTACATACATATAGGACATGAATATCCCCACGCTTTTTTTTTCTACTGAGCCGTCTTCCTGACAATCTAAGGGCTCCCTCGTCTGCCATGGTAGTAAACAAAAGCAGGCTGGAAAACCGAAGTCTTCCAGCCCGCTCTGTTTCCGACGTTTGTTCGCGTCTGTACGGCTGCCTTATTTCTTGAGCTCGTCAGCTGCCTTCTGGAGAGCGTCAGCTGCTGCATTCTTCAAAGAATCACCTGCTGCTGTTGCTACTTCCTCAGCTGCCTTTGCTGCTGCCTCGGCTGCTGCCTGTGCATTTACACCCTCTTCTGCAGCTGCGCTAACAGCTGTTGAATCGTTTGCAGACTCTGACTCACTTGTGGCGTTGCCACCGCATGATGCGAACGACATGGCTACGAAAGCCATTGCCATAAATACTAACTTTTTCATTTGCTTTTACCTTAAAACTAATAATATGTTTTTCTAAAACCGGTGCAAAGGTATTGCGTTACCAAACATGGTGTCATCGTTGCGTTATATTTTTTTTGCATATCCGCCGATAAGTGCCATATGGGGCACTGTCGAGGCAAAATCGGTGTGGCTTCGCTTGGCTCTGTCTGTGGCTTGCACTATCTTTGTCGGCAGATGATAATTATGAAAAAGACATTCTCTAAGCAGATATGAAGAAAATCCTTACAGACCTTACAGTGGTCTCGAATACGCCGTGCGGGCAGAACTTCACGCTGATGAAGCTGCAGGCAGATGTTGATCTGCCGCCCATACGTCCGGGACAGTTTGCCGAGTTGCGTGTTGATGGTTCGCCGTCGACATTCTTGCGCCGTCCCATCTCTATAAACCTGGCTGATGCAGAGAAGCGTCAGGTGTGGTTCCTCATACAGCTTGTTGGCGACGGTACACGCCATCTGGCATCGCTGAAGGCTGGTGACAAGCTGAACACAGTGCTGCCTCTTGGCAATGGATTCACTCTTGACCTGCCTGCAGGAGCACGTCCGCTGCTCGTCGGTGGCGGTGCCGGAACAGCTCCGATGCTCTTCTTGGGCAAGACTTTAAAGAATAGAGGTGTGCAACCGACATTTATCCTCGGCGCACGTACGAAGGATGTGCTGACCGAGATGGACGAGTTTGAGCAGCTTGGCAACGTGAACATTACGACAGAAGATGGTTCACTGGGCGAGCGCGGATACGTCACACAACATTCGGTGTTGCACGATGGCGGTTTCACACATGTGTTCTGCTGCGGTCCTAAGCCTATGATGATGGCTGTGGCACGCTATGCACATGGTGCTGGCATTGAGTGTGAGGTGTCGCTCGAGAACAAGATGGCGTGCGGACTTGGTGCATGCCTGTGCTGCGTGGAGAATACTGTCGGAGGACACCGATGCGTGTGCACCGACGGACCGGTGTTTAACATAAACGATTTGTTATGGCAGATTTAAGAACCAACATAGCAGGACTGGAGCTGAAGAATCCCGTGCTGACGGCATCGGGAACGTTCGGCTACGGAGTGGAGTTTGCCGACTTTGTGGAGCTGGAACGGCTCGGAGGCTTCATCGTGAAGGGTACGACGCTGCAGCCGCGTCAAGGCAATCCGTACCCACGTATGGCAGAGACGCCGGCGGGCATGCTTAATGCCGTGGGCTTACAGAATAAAGGTGTGCACCACTTTGCAGAACACATATATCCACAGCTTGCAGGGCTGGACACCAATGTCATAGTGAATGTTGCAGGCTCGTCGCCCGAGACCTATGCCGAGACAGCGGCTGTCATCAATGAGCTTGACCGCATCCCTGCCATCGAACTCAACATCTCGTGCCCCAATGTGAGACAAGGAGGCATGACGTTTGGCGTAGACCCGAAGGCGGCAGCAGAGGTCGTGTCGGCAGTCAGAAAGGCTTACAATAAGGTCTTGATAGTGAAGCTGACGCCGAATGTGACTGACATCACGGAGATTGCACGTGCTGTGGAGGATGCCGGAGCCGACAGTGTGTCGCTGATAAATACGCTCATGGGCATGGCTATCGATGCTGAACGCCGCCGTCCGATGTTGTCGACGGTGACGGGTGGACTGTCTGGTCCATGCGTCAAGCCGGTGGCTCTGCGCATGGTATGGCAGGTGGCACACGCTGTGAAGATTCCTGTAGTGGGATTGGGTGGCATCATGAATGCTACCGATGCCGTGGAGTTCCTGCTGGCAGGAGCATCGGCAGTGGAAGTCGGAACGGCTAACTTCGTCAATCCGGCAGCTACGCAGGACATCATCGACGGACTGGACAGCTATCTTGACCGCCATGGGTTCAAGTCGGTCAACGACATTATAGGTGCGTTAGAAGTCTAACGCACCTTGGCGTTGGGTGACGAGTATTGAGTGTTGGGTGTTGTGTTTCAGTCTTCTCCTGTGTATTTCTTCCACAGGTCGGGACGCAGGCGCTTGGTGCGCTCCACGCTCTGCTCCATCTCCCATTCCTTGATCTTGGCTTCGTTGCCCGACAACAATATGTCGGGTACACGCCAACCTTTATAATCGGATGGTCTGGTATAGACTGGAGCCGACAGTAGTCCGTCCTGGAAGGAGTCTGACAATGCCGACTGTTCGTCGCTGATGGCACCAGGCAACAGTCTTACGATGGCATCCGACATTGCCGCAGCGGCAATCTCACCGCCAGTCAGCACGAAGTCGCCGATGCTAACCTCTTTTGTTATGAAATGTTCGCGTATGCGGTAGTCGATGCCTTTGAAGTGGCCGCACAATATTATAAGGTTCTCTGCAAGCGACAGCGTGTTTGCCATGGGCTGTGAGAACTGCTCGCCGTCGGGAGTAGTGAAGATGACTTCATCATAATTGCGTTCCGCCTTCAGTGCCTCGATGCATCGCTCAATGGGTTCAATCTTCATCACCATGCCAGCAAAGCCACCGAAGGGATAGTCGTCGACGCGACGGTAGCGGTCTTGCGTGTAGTCGCGCAGATTGTGCAGGTGAATCTCCACCAGACCTTTTGTCTGTGCACGTTTCAGTATCGAAGTGTTGAAGAACCCCTCTATCATCTCGGGGTATATGGTGATGATGTCTATGCGCATGGCTATCTATTCATATATATAATAAGGTGATGTCGGGCACAAAAGTAGTGCAAGTTGGTCGTACAGCCAAGCAGGGCTGGCAGGCAAAAGATTTTTTTGCGCAAATGGTGAGGGTTATTAGTTTTTGGCTATCTTTGCAGCCTGCTTTGACAGAAAAGGTTTTAAAATTTAAAGAAAAGACTAAATGAGCTTACTTTCTGAAAAGTTAGGGAAATATACCGAGCCCCAGTACTACAAGTCGAAAGGTATATATCCGTATTTTCGCACTATCGACAGCCATCAGGGCACAGAGGTGATGATGAGCGGGAAAAAGGTGCTCATGTTCGGATCGAACGCATACACCGGTCTGACCTATAATGACAGAATTACAGAAGCGGCCATAGCTGCAACACGCAAGTATGGCACCGGATGTGCAGGATCACGTCTGCTTAACGGCACGCTCGACATCCACGTGCAGCTTGAGAAAGAGCTGGCTGAGTTCGTCGGTAAGGACGATGCCCTGTGCTTCTCCACCGGCTTCACCGTCAATGAAGGAGTGATTCCGCAGCTTGTGGGACGTGGTGACTACATCATCTGTGATGACCGCGACCACGCATCTATCGTAGATGGTCGTCGTCTCTCGTTCGCCACGCAGCTTAAGTATAAGCACAACGACATGGAGGCTCTCGAGAAGGAGCTGAAGAAGTGCGAGCCTAATGCCATTAAGCTGATTGTCGTCGACGGAGTGTTCTCTATGGAGGGCGACCTGGCAAACCTGCCTGAGATTGTACGACTCAAGAAGAAATACAACGCAAGCATCTATGTTGACGAGGCACACGGACTTGGTGTCTTCGGCAAGCAGGGACGCGGCGTGTGCGACTACTTCGGCGTATCGGACGATGTCGACATCATCATGGGTACATTCAGCAAGTCGCTGGCATCGCTCGGTGGCTTCGTTGCAGCCGAAGAGCCAATCATAAACACCCTGCGCCATAGTGCACGTTCCTACATATTCCAGGCTTCCATGACGCCTGCATCGACAGCTGCAACGCTCGAAGCACTGCACATCATTCAGGAAGACCCGACCATTCAGGAGCGTCTGTGGGACATCACAAGCTATTCGCTCGATGCCTTCCGTAAGGCAGGATTTGAGATTGGCGACACACACTCACCGATTATCCCGCTCTATGTACGCGATACCTACAAGACGTTTGAGGTTACGAAGCTGGCATTCGACGATGGCATCTTCATTAATCCTGTGATTCCGCCAGCATGCGCTCCGCAGGATACACTCGTACGTGTAGCACTCATGGCAACTCACACACGTGAGCAGGTGGACTATGCTGTTGAGCATCTGGAGAAACGATTCAGAGAGCTCGGCATCATAAAGTAAACACAGTCAGACACTACGTGGACCGGCGCATACCATTGCGCAGGCAAGCATATAATCCTCCATACGGACAACCGTATGGGGGACTTTTTATTTCATAGCTTTAGAATTTGCAGTTGTCGTGAAAACGACGTAGCTTTGGGCATGACTTAAAAACCTGAACAGTTATGTTGACACAGCAAGACAAAGACTTTTTGGCACTCAAGGGCATCACAGAGGAAAAGGCGGAACAGCAACTGGAGTCCTTTAGGCGTGGTTTCCCCTATCTGAAGTTGCATGCAGCAGCCACGGTGGAGAATGGTGGCATTGAGCGTCTATCCACAGAAGACCAGAACTTCTTTCTGAAGGCATGGGAGAACTATACCAAAGACGACAAGAAGGTGGTGAAGTTTGTACCTGCATCGGGTGCTGCAAGCAGGATGTTCAAGGACCTGTTTGCCTTTGTCGATGCACCATACGATATCCCGACGACCGACTACGAAAAGACGTTCTTCGGTAACATACACCGCTTTGCCTTCAATAGCGATTTGGACGAAGCATGCTGCAAGCTGTATGGCAGCGGCATCGATGCACTGATAGAGGCAGGACGATATAAGGATGTTGTGAAAGCATTGCTTGGCGAAGGAGGATTGAACTACGGCAATCTGCCCAAGGGATTGCTGAAGTTCCACCATTATGACAAGGACGGCAACACCGACCGCGTGCCGTTTGAGGAACATCTTGTTGAGGGTGCACTGTATGCCACCAACCGTTCGGGAGTAGTGAACGTGCACTACACTGTGTCGCCACAACATCGTGAACTGTTCGGTAAGAAGGCCGATGATGTAGTGTCCAAATACGAACGACGCTATGATGTGCACTACAACGTGGACTTCTCGGAACAGAAACCGAGCACGGATACGCTGGCTGTGGACATGAACAACGAACCATTCAGGAATGACGATGGCAGTCTGTTGCTGCGCCCGGGAGGACATGGAGCACTGATAGAGAACCTCAACGAGATAGATGCCGATGTGGTATTCGTAAAGAATATCGACAATGTGACAAGCGACCGCATGAAGCCAGACACAGTACTGTTCAAGAAAGTTCTGGCGGGAATGTTGGTCACATTGCAGCAGAAGGCATTCTACTATCTGAATCTGTTGGAGAGCGGTAAGTATACTCACGAGCGGGTTATTGAAATCCTGCAGTTTGTACAACACCGGTTGCACTGCAAGAACCCAGACGTCAAGAATCTGGAGGATGCGGAACTTGTAATCTATCTCAAGCATAAGTTGAACCGGCCGATACGCGTCTGTGGAATGGTAAAGAACGTAGGTGAGCCTGGCGGCGGACCATTCTTGGCATATAATGCCGACGGCACCATATCGTTGCAGATATTGGAAAGTTCGCAGATAGACATGAATGACCCTGAGAAGAAAGCCATGTTCCTGCAGGGTACGCACTTCAATCCCGTGGATCTTGTGTGCGGCATAACCGACTTCCGTGGACATCCGTTCGACCTTACTAAGTACGTCGACCGTTCCACAGGATTCATCTCGCACAAGTCGAAGAACGGACGTGGACTGAAAGCATTGGAGCTGCCTGGCTTGTGGAATGGAGCCATGAGCGACTGGAACACCGTGTTTGTGGAGGTGCCGCTTAGCACGTTCAACCCCGTTAAGGTGGTGAACGACCTGCTGCGTGAGGCGCATCAATAAGACTAAATCAGCATATACACCATATTTATATATATAACCCTTTTATTTATCAAAGGAATGAAGAAGATACTTCTGCTCGGTTCTGGTGAGCTGGGAAAGGAATTTACAATAGCCGTTAAGCGGCTGGGACAGTATGTTATTGCGTGTGATGCCTACGACAATGCTCCTGCCATGCAGGTGGCTGACGAACGTGAAGTGTTCAGTATGCTCGATGGTGATGCACTTGCTGCAGTGGTCAAGAAGCACTGTCCGGACATCATTGTGCCGGAGATAGAGGCCATACGTACCGAGAAGCTCATTGAGTTCGAGAAAGAAGGCATACAGGTTGTGCCGTCGGCACGTGCCGTAAACTACACCATGAACCGTCGTGCCATACGTGACTTGGCTGCAAAGGAATTGGGAGTACGTACAGCCAACTACCGCTATGCCAGCACGCTGGATGAGTTACGCAAGGCAGCTGCAGTGATAGGATTCCCTTGTGTCATCAAACCGCTGATGTCGTCCTCAGGACACGGACAGAGCGTGGCACGCTGTGAGGCAGACCTTGAGACTTCATGGAATAGTGCATGTCAGGGCAGCCGTGGTGACATACGCGAGGTCATCGTAGAGCAGTTCATCAGCTTCGACTATGAGATTACATTGCTGACAGTGACACAGCAGGGTGGTCGCCCAACATTGTTCTGCCAGCCTGTAGGACATGTGCAGAAGGGTGGCGACTATCGTGAGAGCTATCAGCCATGCCCAATGCGTCCCGAACATCTGGAGGAAGCACGTCAGATGGCAGCTAAGGTGACAGCCGCATTGACAGGTGCTGGCATCTGGGGTGTAGAGTTCTTCGTCAGCAACAAAGATGGCGTTTATTTCTCCGAACTGTCGCCTCGTCCGCACGACACAGGTATGGTAACCTTGACCGGATGTCAGAACCTCAGTGAGTTTGAGCTGCATGCACGTGCCGTGTTGGGACTTCCCATTCCGGCTATAAAGCAGCTTCGCATGGGAGCCAGTGCAGCTATCCTCTCGCCTGTAGAGACCAAGGGCATGCCTACATTCAGCGGTGTGGCTGAGGCTTTGAGCGAAGACGATACCGACATACGCATCTTCGGCAAGCCCGTAGCACATGTAGGTCGTCGCATGGCAGTGATGTTGTGCTCGGCACCATCGGATAGCGACATCAATGCTTTGCGCGATAAGTGCAAACGTTTGGCAACTTTGGTCAAGGTCGGCAATGCCGACTGAGACCAAGCATGCGCTTGTGACAAAAAGACTGTAAACTTATATTTCAACTCTTAAAAAATCTTATCAATACACCTATAAACATTAATTAGGGTACGGCATTAGGTAACAAATAGACAACATTTGTGTAATTTTGAGACACAAATAAGTCTGATTGTTGAACCCGATTGTTTCTAACTTTGCACACAGAAATTAGAAACGAGAAAAAAGTATTGACGAGATGACACAAGTGATAGGACACATATCGCAGATAATAGGTCCTGTGGTGGACGTATCATTTGGCGATATTGAAGAGAAGGACGTTGAGAAGGTCCTTCCGAGCATCCATGATGCAATGGAGATTCACCGTCATGACGGCAAGAATCTAATCGTAGAGGTGCAGCAGCACATCGGTGAAAACACGGTGCGCACCGTAGCCATGGACAGTACCGATGGCTTGCAGCGTGGCATGAAAGTCTATCCTCTCGGAGGTCCCATAAGGATGCCTGTGGGAGAGCAGATCAAAGGCCGTGTGCTGAATGTCGTCGGCGATGCCATCGACGGCATGAAGGATTTCAATCGTGAGGGTGCATACCCGATACACCGCGAAGCACCAAAGTTCGAAGACCTCACCACTGTTCAGGAGGTGTTGTACACTGGCATCAAGGTCATCGACCTGCTTGAGCCATACAGCAAGGGCGGCAAGATTGGCCTCTTCGGCGGTGCAGGCGTGGGCAAGACTGTGCTCATTCAGGAACTTATCAACAACATTGCCAAGGTGCAGCACGGCTACTCCGTGTTTGCCGGAGTAGGCGAACGTACACGTGAAGGCAATGACCTGATTCGCGAGATGATTGCTTCCGGCGTCATCCGCTATGGCGATGAGTTCAAGAAGAGCATGGAACAAGGCAACTGGGACCTCTCTAAGGTGGACTATGATGAGGTCAAGAAGTCGCAGGTGTCGCTTATATTCGGACAGATGAATGAGCCGCCAGGCGCACGTCAGTCGGTGGCACTATCGGGTCTGACTGTAGCAGAATCGTTCCGTGACTCTGGTTCGGGCGATGGCTCACACGACATACTGTTCTTCATCGACAACATCTTCCGTTTCACTCAGGCAGGTTCTGAGGTGTCGGCATTGCTTGGCCGAATGCCATCGGCTGTGGGTTATCAGCCTACGTTGGCATCAGAGATGGGTGCCATGCAGGAACGTATCACATCCACCAAGGATGGTTCCATAACATCGGTGCAGGCTGTCTATGTGCCTGCCGATGACCTTACCGACCCAGCTCCGGCAACAACCTTTACCCATCTTGATGCCACCACCGTGCTGAACCGTAAGATAACGGAGATGGGCATATATCCTGCGGTAGACCCGCTGGAGTCCACATCAAGAATACTCGACCCGCACATCGTGGGCGAAGAACACTACAACATCGCACAGCGTGTAAAGCAGATTCTGCAACGCAACAAGGAATTGCAGGACATCATCTCCATACTTGGCATGGAGGAGTTGTCTGATGCCGACCGTGTTGTCGTCAATCGTGCACGTCGTGTGCAGCGTTTCCTCTCACAGCCGTTTGCCGTGGCAGAACAGTTCACCGGAGTACCTGGTACGACGGTGTCAATAGAAGATACCATCAAGGGCTTCAAGATGATTCTCGACGGCGAAGTGGACTATCTGCCAGAGCAGGCATTCCTCAATGTAGGAACCATAGAGGAAGCCATTGCCAAGGGAGAGAAGATTCTAGCGCAGACTAAGGGAGCGCAGAAGTAAAGGCTTACCACATAGGCAAGTCCTGATTCTTGATATTGACAAAAATGAAAGCATTGCATCTTGAAATATTGTCACCCGAGAAGCTGGTCTATAGCGGCGATATCGACAGTGTTACGGTGCCTGGTTCTGCCGGACGCTTCACAATACTGCCGGAACATGCGCCCATCATCTCATCGCTTGCTGCAGGAACCATAGTCTATGTTGCCGCAGGTGCGGAGCAGAGAGTGGACATCAGCAGAGGCTTTGTGGAGATGAACGGCAGTGATGTCAGCATGTGCGTCGAGCTGGCTGGCGACAACTCGTGAGTTAGGGAGACATATATATAATAAGGAGAGGACAACGATGGAACGTTTAAGACAGTTTTGGGTTGTACTTGTGACATTGCTCTTGACGGTAGCAGCCATTCCTGCCTGTGCGCAGGAACAGGAGTCTGGCGGCAGTGAGAGTGATGTCGATATGCGCGGAATAATATTCGGCCACATCCTCGACTCATACCAATGGCATATCACCACGTGGGGCAACACCGAGATTACCATACCTCTGCCAGTGATTGTTCATAGCAGTACCGGCTGGCATGTGTTCTCGTCGGCACGTCTGGAGGAGAACGGTGGCACTTACGAAGGACTCAGCTTGGCTGCCGAGGGCAGTCCCTACGAAGGTCATCTGGTAGAGCATGATGCCGAGGGCAATGAGGTGCGTCCTTTAGACCTCTCGATAACCAAGGATGTGCTGTCGCTCTTCATGAGTTGTGCCTTGTTGCTTGCCATCGTTATGGGTGTAGCCCATTGGTACAAGCGCCATCAGGTCACCGACAAGGCACCTGGAGGCTTCACGGGATTCATGGAGATGTTCATAATGGCTATCAACGACGGAGTGATAAAAGAGAGCATCGGACCTAACTGGCAGAAGTTCTCGCCCTATCTGCTCACGGCATTCTTCTTCATCTTCCTGAACAACATGTTAGGTCTGATACCGATATTCCCTGGTGGTGCCAACCTGACGGGCAATATCGCCATCACCTTCTTCCTGGCTTTGTGTTCGTTCTTCGCCATCAACCTGTTCGGCACTAAGCGTTACTGGAAAGACATATTCTGGCCCGATGTGCCATGGTGGCTCAAGGTGCCTATACCCATAATGCCTGTCATAGAAATCTTCAGCATGTTCACCAAACCGATGTCGCTGATGATACGACTCTTTGCCAACGTCATGTCGGGACACATGTCTATACTTGTGCTGACGTGTCTGGTGTTCCTGACAGCCAAGATG
This sequence comes from uncultured Bacteroidaceae bacterium, assembly GCA_964465765.1. Lineage (GTDB taxonomy): Bacteria > Bacteroidota > Bacteroidia > Bacteroidales > Bacteroidaceae > Bacteroides. The sequence continues at coordinate 10,599 of CAYXLA010000034.1, forward strand.
GGTGCTGTGGTCAATGGCTCATCTACGGTCATTGCCGTGCTCTTCAGCATATTCATGAACGCACTCGAAGTACTGGTTGGATTCATTCAGGCATATGTCTTCACCATGTTGTCGGCAGTCTTCATAGGACTGGCACAAGAGGGTGGTGAGGAGAAGCACGAAGGAGGAGTCACCACAGCAGGACAGAATGCATTGGAAAAGAAATAAAGGATTTAATTTAACATACACACAATAATAAAAAGGAGGTAATTATGTTACTGTCAACATTGTTATTGCAGGCTGCCACAGCAGCAGGTCTGTCAAAGTTTGGCGCAGCACTGGGCGCAGGTATTGCAGCTATTGGTGCAGGTATTGGCATCGGTAAGATTGGTGCATCGGCTATGGAGGCTATAGGTCGTCAGCCTGAAGCATCAAACACTATCCGCTCCAACATGATTGTCGCTGCGGCACTGGTCGAAGGTGTTGCACTGCTGGGAGTCATCATCTGTATGCTCTGCGTGTTGCTCTGATATTCTGAACCATTAAAGGTATTTGTGATATGTCGTTATTGGTACCGGACAGTGGATTGTTGTTTTGGATGCTCTTGTCGTTTGGCATTGTGTTCTGCATCCTGGCGAAGTTCGGCTTCCCCGTCATCGTAAAGATGGTGGAGAAACGTCAGAGCTACATCGACCAGAGCTTGCAGGCTGCCAAGCAGGCCAACGAGCAACTTGCCAAAGTCAAGGAGAGTAGCGATGCACTAATAGCACAAGCCAACCGTGAGCAGGGACGCATTCTGCGTGAGGCAGCAGCCGAGCGCGACAAGATAGTGGCTCAGGCTCGCGAACAAGCCCGTGAAGCCGGACAGAAGGAACTGGAGGAGATGCGCAGGCAGATCGAGCGAGAGAAGGATGAGGCTATCAGGAGCATACGCAGTCAGGTAGCTGTGCTCTCTGTTGAGATTGCCGAGAAAGTCATACGCCGCAAACTGTCGGACGACAAGGAGCAATCCGAGATGCTCGACAGGATGATAGATCAGGCGCTTCAGGAGACCAAGGAGAGCTGACACTATGGATATAGGAGTAGTATCGATGAGGTATGCACGCGCACTGATGTCCTTCGCACAGGACACCAAGAGCGAGGATGCACTCTATCCGGCCATGGAGATGCTGGAGTACAGCATCGTGCACAACCGCAGTCTGCGTGCTGAGGTTGGCAATCCCATGCTCACGGAGCAGCAGCGTCTTGCCCTCATCTGTGCCGCTGCCTATGGTAAGGACAAGCCCGACGACAGCTTCGTAAAGTTCGTCCGTCTCGTCATACACAACGGACGTGAGGATATGTTGCAGTTCATCTGTCGGGATTACATGGACCTCTACCGCAGGCATCACGACATAGGTACGGCAAAGCTGACGACAGCTTTCCCCATATCGAAGGAGAAGCTCGACGAGATCAACAGACTGACAGGAGACTTGTTGCATGCGCACATGGAGGTTGAGCCTGAGGTGAACCCCGACATCATAGGTGGCTTTGTCTTCGACATCCTCGACTACCGCCTCGATGCCAGCGTCGCCACTCAACTCAGAAAGGTCAGACAGCAACTGCTTGACTTGAACAAGCGTGTGGTCTGATAGCAAAGAAACCATATTTATAAGGAGAGAATCTAACTATGTCGAATTTCAACATAAAGGTCAGCGAAGTAAGCGACATCTTGCGCCAGCAGCTTGAGGGCATCGACACCCGTGTAGAGCTTGATGAGGTAGGCACTGTGCTGCAGGTCAGCGATGGTGTGGCACGTATCTACGGTCTGCGAAACGCTGAAGCAAACGAACTTCTGGAGTTCGAGAATGGCATACGTGCCATCGTTATGAACCTTGAGGAAGACAATGTGGGAGCGGTGTTGCTTGGCCCTACCGATAAGGTCAAGGAGGGCTTCAGCGTGCGCCGCACAAAGCGCATTGCCTCAATCATGGCTGGTGACGAGATGGTGGGACGTGTCATAGACCCACTGGGCATGCCGCTCGATGGCAAGGGTGATGTAGGTGGCAAGCGCTACCAGATGCCGTTGGAACGCAAGGCACCAGGCGTCATCTATCGTCAGCCAGTGAGCACACCTCTGCAGACAGGCTTGAAGGCTGTCGATGCCATGATACCTATAGGACGCGGACAGCGTGAGCTCATCATCGGCGACCGTCAGACAGGCAAGACCGCCATAGCCATAGACACCATCATCAACCAGCGCTCGAACTACGAAGCTGGCAAACCTGTATATTGCATCTATGTAGCCATCGGACAGAAAGGATCTACCGTGGCATCAACCGTTGAGACGTTGCGCCACTACGGAGCAATGGACTATACCATCGTTGTAGCCGCCACAGCAGGTTCGCCTGCAGCACTGCAGTATTATGCTCCGTTTGCAGGTGCTGCCATCGGTGAGTACTTCCGCGACACCGGCCGCGATGCACTGGTTGTCTACGATGACTTGTCCAAGCAGGCGGTGGCATATCGTGAGGTGTCTCTGATTCTTCGTCGTCCTTCGGGACGTGAGGCTTACCCTGGCGACATCTTCTACTTGCATTCGCGACTGCTCGAGCGTGCTGCACGCATCATCGACCAGCAGGAGATGGCAGAGCAGATGAACGATCTGCCCGAGAGTCTTCGCGGTATCGTCAAGGGAGGAGGCTCTCTCACCGCACTCCCCATCATAGAGACTCAGGCTGGTGATGTATCTGCATACATACCTACTAACGTCATCTCCATCACCGACGGACAGATATTCCTCAGCACCGACCTCTTCAACCAGGGCAACCGTCCTGCCATCGATGTCGGCATATCCGTAAGTCGTGTGGGTGGCAATGCACAGATCAAGGCGATGAAGAAGGTGGCTGGAACGCTGAAGATAGACCAGGCACAGTATCGCGAGCTGGAGTCGTTCACCAAGTTCAGCGGCGACATGGACCCCGTAACAGCATTCACCATCGACAAGGGACAGAAGAACGCACGACTGTTGGTACAGCCGCAGTATAGCCCAATGCCGGTAGAGAAGCAGGTGGCAATACTCTATTGTGGCACGCACGGACTGCTCAAGGACGTTCCGCTCGACAAAGTGTCCGACTTTGAGACGCAGTTCCTCGACAGCCTTGAACGCAACCACAAGGATGATGTGCTCGGACAACTCAAGCAGGGCATCATAAACGACGACGTGCAGAAGCTGCTCGAGGAGACCGCAGCAAAGGTCGCCGCGCAGTTTGCATGACCAGTCGTACAAAGACAAGTAAGGAGACTTAGCTATTATGTCACTAAAGGAAATAAAGACGAGAATAAGCTCTGTCAAGAGCACGAGGCAGGTCACGTCGGCCATGAAGATGGTGTCGTCTGCCAAGCTGCACCATGCCCAGCAGCGTGTGGAGCACATGTTGCCCTACCAGCAGAAGCTCAGCGGCATGCTGCGACGCTTCCTCTCTTCAGCCGACACTGCGCAGACGGTCTACACCGAACAGCGCGAGGTGAAGAAGGTTGCCATAGTGGCATTCTCGTCGAACACGTCGCTGTGCGGCTCGTTCAACTCCAGCGTGGCACGTGCACTCGATGCTGAGCTGGAACAGTTTAAGGACTTGGGACGCGACAACATCACCGTCATCCCCGTGGGCAAGAAGATTGGCGAGGCTGTGCGTAAGCGGGGCTTCGACTTCTCCAGTGACTATGAGGATGAGATGAACAAGCCGTCGTTTGCCCTCATACAGCCACTGGCACAGCAGCTTGTTGACATGTACCTGAAGCATGAGGTCGACCGCATCGACCTCATATACCATCACTTCCGCTCGGCAGGCTCGCAGCAGCTCGTCACGCAGACCTATCTGCCCATCGACCTGTCTGCCTTCTCTGCAACCGATGGTGCTGCTGATGCCGACAGTGGCAAGCAGTTCAACGACAACTACATCGTAGAGCCTTCTGCGGACGAACTCCTTGAGAGCATGCTGCCCGTGGTGCTCGACATGCAGATATTTGCTGCTTTGATAGACTCTTCGGCCTCGGAACATGCGGCACGCATGCTGGCAATGCAGACTGCCACCGACAATGCCGATGAGCTGATATCCGACCTTACTATTCAATATAATAAGGGTCGCCAGCAAGCCATCACCAACGAACTGCTGGACATCAGCTCGGCTACGGCAGGGCAGTAGGAGTGAGCAAAACAATAGAGGAGAATAAGGAAAACAGAATAGAGAGATGGGAACCGTGAGACGAGAGATGCCGAGACGGCTGCTGACATGCCTGTTGTGTCTTATACTTGCGCTGCCTGTGCTACGTGCACAGACGGCGTATCGCATTGAGGGCACCGCACCGCAGGGTGTGCATGTCGTCACACTCAGCACCGTTCAGAACCAGCTCATCGACACTGTTGCCGTTCAACCGTCGGGACGTTTCGCCTTCAGTGGTACGCTTCCGCAGTACACTTTCGTCACTCTTACCGACGACAGCCTGCAGTATCCGCTCAACATCATCATCGATGGCGAGCCTGTCTCTGTCGACATAGCCCGCTCGTCGATTAAAGGCTCACGCCTGAACGAGCGCTTCCATAAGTCCGACACCGAGATTACCGACCTCGAGATAGACTACATGCAGCTGCAGATGGAGTATGGCGGCACGCAGAGCTGGCGCACGGCACGGCGTGACTCTCTGCAACGACAGCTCAACTCTGCCTACAACAGTCTGCTCGTGGCAATGAAGAATGCCATACGCAGCAATGCCGACAACGTCATCCCCGCCCTTTACCTCTCGCAGATCTACAACGTGCTGAGCCATGCCGAGCTGAAGGAATATCTCGACGAGAGCCATCTCTATGCCTCGCATCCGCTGTGTCGTGGGGCATGGCGCATGCTGAATCACATCGAGAAGACCAACATAGGACAGATGTTCACCGACCTCAGCCTTGCCGACACGCTTGGCGTAGAGCACCGACTCAGTGAGTATGCCGGTCGTGGACGCTATGTGCTTGTCGACTTCTGGGCTGGCTGGTGCCTGCCATGTCTTGCCGAGATGCCCAATGTGAAGGAGAACCACGACAAGTATCACAGTCGCGGCTTCGATGTCGTAGGACTGTCGTTCGACCGTGACCGTTCCTCATGGGTGCGTGCCATAAACAGCCACAGTCTCGACTGGGTACACCTCTCTGACCTCAAGTACTGGAACAGCGAAGCCTCTATAGTCTACGGCATCAGCTCCATACCATCAAACTTACTGCTCGACCCTGAAGGGCGCATCATCGCTACCGACCTGCGCGGCGAAGCTCTCGGACAAAAGCTTGCCGAGATATTCGACTGACTTCTTACCCCTATACGCTCGGTCTGCCAATGCCTATATACGTCTTGGCCGAAGCCTATATACGTCTTGGTCAAAAGGTATATACCTTTGGGCCTTTTCCTATATACGT
>CAYXLA010000035.1:0-15921 GCA_964465765.1 uncultured Bacteroidaceae bacterium
CGCTTAGGCTGGGGTTACTCGTTAGTGTACCTCTTCGAGGCACCACGTCCTAATGCTTAAATGGTCCGCGGATAAGTTTAACGCAGCACGCATCACGCAGCACGTCTATAGCGCCTGCAGGTCTTCGGTGGTGTAGCCTTGGGGCAACGGGCGGCAGTTGTACTGCGACGCCATGATTTCGCCATAGGCTCCGGCAGAACGTATGGCGATGAGGTCGCCACGCGTGGTCTTGTTGAGGTCGACAGCCTTGCCGAAGACGTCGGACGATTCGCAGACCGGTCCCACGACGTCGTAGGTCTCAAGAGGCAGGACGGAGCTGATGTTCTCAATCTTGTGGTAAGCCTGATAGAGTGCGGGGCGTATGAGGTCGGTCATGCCGGCATCGAGGATGGCGAACTGCTTGTTCCTGCCCTGCTTGACGTAAAGCACGCGCGATATCAATGAGCCGCACTGTCCCACGATGGAGCGTCCTGGTTCGAGGTGCAGCGTCTGTCCGTCACGGCGATGCAGGTGCGTAGCAAAGGTTCGCAGCCATGCGCCGAAGTCGGGCACGGCATTGCGGTCGGGATGACGGTAGTCGATGCCCAAGCCGCCACCGACATTGATGTTGCGGATTTCTATGTGGTTGCGCTCCAGACGCGATGTGAGTTCGTTGATGCGGTTGCAGAGTGCCTGGAAGTCGCCCATGTCGAGAATCTGCGAACCGATGTGGAAGTGCAGTCCCTCGAGCGACACACTGGGCATGGAGCGTGCGACGTCGATGACGCTGTCCATGTCGTCCATGCTGATGCCGAACTTGTTTTCTGCCAGTCCGGTGGTGATGTTGGCATGCGTATGTGCACCGACATCGGGGTTGATGCGCAGAGCCACACGTGCCACCGTGCCGCGTGCTGCCGCCAGACTGCCGATGACCTCAAGCTCTGCCACTGACTCGACATTGAAGAAGCCGATGCCAGCCTCGAGTGCAAGGTTTATCTCCCAGTCGGCTTTGCCCACTCCGGCGAAGACGATGCTCTGCGGAGCAAATCCTGCCTGCAGGGCTGCACGTATCTCGCCGCCACTGACGCAATCGGCTCCCAGACCGTAGTTGCAGATGAGGCGCAACACCTTGTAGTTGGAGTTAGCCTTTACGGCATAGTGCACCTGACATGCCGGCACCTTCTGCATCTCGCTGCGCAGCACATCGAGCGTGCGGCGCAGCAAGGGAGTGTCGTAATAGTAGAACGGAGTCTGAAGCTTCTCAAACTTGTCCGTGGGGAATGTTCCTGCCATCTTTCTTCGTTAAGAATGTATTTGTATTTGCGCCGACGAGCGGCATCGTGGTACTTCTGCGGTCTACGACGGCCGACTTATTTGCCGTTGAACAGCTTGTCGCTGAGCTGCTGCAGGGCTTTCTTCTTGTCGGACTCGCGTATGAGCAGCGAGATGTTGTAGTTGCTGCCACCGTAGGAAATCATGCGCACGGGCACGTCGTGCAGTGCATCGAGCACGCTCGCCTCGAAGCCGAGGTTCTCCCACTCCATATCGCCCACGATGCAGACGATGCACATGTCGCGGTCGACGGTGACGGTACCATATTTACGCAGGTCGTCGAGAATCTCGTTGAGGTGACTCTGGTTGTCGATGGTGACGGAGACGCCGACCTCCGAGGTGCAGATCATGTCGATGGACGTCTGGTAGCTCTCGAAGATTTCGAACACCTTGCGCAAGAAGCCGTAGGCAAGGAGCATGCGGCTCGACTTTATCTTTATGGCAGTGATGTTGTCCTTGGCAGCGACAGCCTTGATGGTGCCGCTGACGGTCTCGTTGGAAATCAGCGTTCCAGGAGCCTGCGGGTCGAGTGTATTCTTCAGTCGCACGGGGATGTTGGCATACTTGGCAGGCTGGACGCATGTGGGGTGCAGTATCTTAGCTCCGAAATAAGCCATCTCGGCAGCTTCCTCGAAGTGCAGATTACGGATGGGAGCCGTATGGTCGACGATGCGCGGGTCGTTGTTGTGCATGCCGTCGATGTCGGTCCAAATCTGAATCTCGTCGGCTCCGATGGCTGCGCCAATGAGCGATGCGGTGTAGTCACTGCCGCCACGCTGCAAGTTGTCGACCTCGCCGTAGGCATTGCGGCAAATGAAGCCCTGCGTGATGTAGAGGTCGGCGCCGGCATTCAGGTCGAGTTGTGCCGCCAGCTTTTCCTTTATATATATGGAGTCGGGCTCGCCGTTCTTGTCGATGCGCATGAACTCGAGCGCTGGCAGCAGCACCGAGTTGCAGCCACACTCGTGCAGATAGGAGTTGACCATGGCGGTGGACATCAGTTCGCCCTGCGAGAGAATCTCCTTCTCCTCGAACATGGTGAAGAGGTCTTTGGTGAACGAGCGCATGTAGTCGAAGTGCGACTTCAGCTCCTCGCGCGTCTTGCGGCGATATTCGTCGGTGCTGTACAGCTCGTCGATGTGGCGGTTGTACTTGGCTTCCAACTTGTTTATCAACTCGTTTGCGCCATCGGGATTCTTGCGATACAGATAGTCGGAAATCTCGACAAGGGTGTTAGTCGTGCCCGACATGGCCGAGAGCACCACAATCTTGCATTCGCCGTCGGCTGTTATCAGCTGTGCCACGTCCTTCATGCGCTGTGCCGTACCTACGGACGTTCCTCCAAACTTCAATACTTTCATACTATGTCTCTCTCTTCTTTATGTTTCGTTTGTATCTTGTTTTGTCTTTATATATTGCCGCCGTCAAGCCTCATCAGTGCCCGAGACCTTCACGAGCCTGTGGTCGGCACAACGGTAGACATCACCGGGGAACTCGTCGATGAGCTGCATGTTGTGCGTCGCCATGATGACCAGTGCACCTGTGTGGCTGATGTCGTGCAGCAGCTTCATGATGCTGCGGCTGGTGTCGGGGTCGAGGTTGCCCGTTGGCTCGTCTGCCAGTATCAGCTCGGGAGCATTCAGCATTGCACGTGCTATCACCACTCGTTGCTGTTCGCCGCCCGACAGTTCGTGCGGCATCTTCTGCACCTTATCCTCAAGTCCGACGAGGCGCAATGCCACGGATATTCTTCCGTCGATGTCCTTGCGTCCGCTCCATCCTGTGGCACGAAGCACGAACTCGAGGTTGTCGTGCACCGTGCGGTCGGTCAGCAACTGGAAGTCCTGGAACACGATGCCCAGCTTGCGTCGCAACAGTGCTACGTTCTTGCGCTTCAGACGGCGCATGTTGAAGCCCAGGACCTCAGCCTCGCCACTGTCGATGTCCAGCTCGGCATACATGGTCTTCAGCAGACTGCTCTTTCCGGCACCGACACGTCCCGTGAGGTAGACGAACTGCCCTTTGGAGAGCTGCAGGTCTACGCCCTCGAGTACCGTCGTACCCTCTTGGCTGAATGCCACATCCTTATATTTCACCAAGCACTCGTCCATCGTCCGTTGGCTTCAACTTATATAGTATTCGCGGAGTTAGCGCCCCGACGGGTCAATGTTTCTTCCAGTTGGGTTTGTGGCGTTCCTGCAGTTCGGTTGCCAGGTCTTCTATGCTGAGCCCCTTCGACGTCAGCAGCACGATGAGGTGATAGAGCAGGTCTGCACCTTCGTAGACCAGACGGTCGTTGGTGCCGTTTGTGGCTTCGATGATGGTCTCCACAGCCTCTTCGCCCACTTTCTGTGCCATCTTGTTGATGCCCGAAGAGAACAGCGACGTGGTGTACGAGCCGGCAGGCATCTCCTCGTGACGCTTGCTGATGAAGTCCTGAAGCTCCTTCAGGAACATCACCGGCTCGGAGTTGGTCTCACCCCAGCAGGTGTCGGTACCAAGATGGCACACCGAACCATGAGGATGCACCTTGATGAGCAGCGTGTCGTTGTCGCAGTCGGACTTGACTGACACCACATCCAGATAGTGGCCGCTCTCCTCGCCCTTTGTCCACAAGCACTTGCGCGTGCGGCTGTAGAAGGTCACGCGACCGCTCTTCAGCGTGCGCTCATAGGCCTCTTCGTTCATGAAGCCGAGCATCAGCACTTTTGCCGTGTCGGCGTCTTGTATTATGGCAGGAACCAGCCCGCCCATCTTGTCAAAATCCAACATATATCAGTCTTACAAGTATCAAACAATCGCGTTTTCGTCTAAATTCTTATCTTTATGCCACAGCCGCAAAGGTACGACTTTAATTCGGGAATACTGATGTCGCCGAAATGAAAAACGCCTGCCGCAAGAGCTGCGTCGGCATGTCCCACCTCGAAGGCATCGCGGAAGTGCTCCATCGTGCCGGCTCCTCCCGATGCAATCACCGGTATCGACAGGTCGGCGGCAAGACGCGCCAGGGCTTCGTTGGCAAAACCTGCACGCACACCGTCGTGGTCCATGCTGGTGAAGAGTATCTCCCCTGCCCCACGTTCCTGTCCTTCGTGTGCCCACTGGAACAGTTCATGGTCTGTCGGCACGCGACCGCCATTGAGAAAGCACGTCCAACTGCCGTTCTGCATCTGCTTGGCATCGATGGCAAGAACACACACCTGCGAACCGTAGCTGCGCGTTATGTCGTCAATCAGTCCTGGATTGCGCAATGCTGCAGAATTAACCGACACCTTGTCGGCACCGGCTGACAGCAGACGGTCGACGTCTGCCAGTTCGTTGATGCCGCCACCAACGGTGAAGGGGATATTGATGTTCGCGGCAATGCGCGTCACCAGTTCGGTGAAGGTCTTGCGGCCTTCGGCACTGGCAGTGATGTCGAGGAACACCAGTTCGTCGGCTCCTTGGTCGGAATAGGCACGTGCCAGCTCCACGGGGTCACCTGCACTGCGCAGTCCCTCGAAGCGTACACCCTTGACGGTTTGTCCGTCCTTAATGTCAAGACACGGTATGATGCGTTTTGCCAGCACGTGTTTCTTCTCCTTATTATATATGTGTGTATACCTTTATATATATGTATATCCGCGTGAACTTCTCACTTCAGTCCGAGTATCTCCTCAATCTCGAGCCACGATATGCGCCCTTCATAGAGAGCTTTGCCCATTATCACCGCCGGCACGCCAGCCTCATCAAGCCGGCGGATGTCGTCGCTGCCGCTGACGCCGCCACTGGCGATGAGATGCATCGACGGATGCTTCTGCAGAATCTCCACATATAGTTCCACGGCAGGTCCTTGAAGCATGCCGTCGCGACTGATGTCGGTGCAGATGACAGTGCTGACTTTTCGTTCCTCTGCCGTATAGAAGTCGAGGAACGCCATGAGGTCGTTGCCGCTCTGCTCTTTCCACCCGTTGACGGCGATGTCGTGTCCGCGCACGTCGGCACCAAGGATTATCTTGTCGGCACCATGCGTCCGTAGCCACGAGCAGAACACATCGGGTTGCTTCACAGCCACACTTCCGCCCGTGACCATGGCCGCTCCGCTGTCGAAGGCAATGCGAAGGTCATCGTCGCTCTTCACGCCACCGCCAAAGTCTATCACCATATCGGTGTGCGTAGCCACGCGTTCCAGCGTGCGGTAGTTGACGATGTGCTTCGATGCCGCACCGTCAAGATCGACCATGTGCAGACGCACGATGCCGTGGTCCTGCATCTGCAGAGCCATGTCGAGCGGGTCGCCGTAATCGGTCACGCGATCGTAGCGTCCTTGCTCCAGCCGCACACAGCGGCCGTCGATGATGTCGATGGCAGGAATCAGTTCTATCATAGTGCGAGGAAGTTTTGCAGTATCTGTTCACCCACGCGTCCGCTCTTCTCCGGATGGAACTGCGTGGCGTAGAAGTTATTGCGCTGAAGAGCCGCGCTGAAGGGCTGTATGTAGTCTGTCGTAGCAGCGGTGCATCCGCACAGCGGCACATAGTAGCTGTGGACGAAGTAGACGTAGGCGCCGTCGGCAAGTCCCGAGAACAATGGTCCACGCATGTCATGGAGCGAGTTCCACCCCATGTGCGGAACCTTATCCTCATGTCGCTGCGGAGCAAAACGCACAACATCGGCATCGAATACGTCCATGCAGTCGGTGTTGCCCTCATCGGAATGCCGACACAACAGTTGCATGCCTATGCAGATGCCGAGCACGGGCTGCTGCAAGCCGGTGATGACACGGTCGAGTCCTGTACTGTGCAGAAAGCGCATGGTGCCGGCAGCCTCACCTTGCCCGGGGAAAATCACCTTGTCTGCCGAACAAATCTCTGCAGCATCACGCGTCAACAGCGGTTCCACACCGATGCGCCGCACGGCGTTCAGTACAGAACAGACGTTCCCTGCATTATAGTCGACAATGGCAACTTTCATCGTTTTTCACTTCTTTCAGCATTCAGCGCACAAATATAGACATTTATCAGAGCTTTTACGGATAATGCGAACAGAAAGTTTGCCGAGACCGCCGTTTTGCTACAGTTTTACACTTTCGTGCACCGCAATTACATGTAACGGCGCTACACTCTCATCAGATCGCTGACGATGGCGTCGGAGATGAAGATGCCGGCTGGTGTGAGATGCAGACGGTCGCCATCAATCAGCATCTTGCCGCTCGAGAGATACTGCTTTGACATATCCAGACAGTAGTCGTATAGCTCCGTACCGAAGCGTGCCGACAGTTCATTGAGGCTGATGCCTTGTGACGTCCGCAGTCCGGTCATCACAAATTCGTTGTATTGCGTCTGCTCATCCAGCTCCTCGAAGCCGTAGTCGCGTTTGCCTGCCTCCATGTTCTCCACGTATTTTGTCAGCGAAGCCACATTCCACTCGCGTCGCGTACTGCCATTGTAGGAATGTGCCGCTGCACCAAGTCCAAGGTAAGGCACGCCGTGCCAGTAGGAACTGTTGTGGACAGCCGGATGTCCGGGTTTGCAGAAGTTGGAGATTTCGTAATGCTGGTAGCCTACGTTTATTAGCTCGTCGCGCAACATGCCGAAGAACGCCAGACTCACTTCTTCGTCGACAGGTTCGATGTCGTGACGTGACACCATATTATATATAGGAGTTCCTTCCTCGTACGTCAAGCTGTATGCCGAGAGATGTTCCACTCCAAGGGCGGTGGCTGTGCGCAGATCGTTCTGCCATTCGACTGTCGTCTCGCCCGGAAGTCCGTAAATAAGGTCGATGCTGATGTTGTCGAATCCTGCCTTGCGGCATCTCTCCACAGCTGCAATGGCTTCGGCAGCATCGTGCCGACGGTTCAGGAAGTGCAGCTTGCGGTCGTTGAACGTCTGCACACCCATGCTTATGCGATTCACCGGCAGCGTCCGAAGCATCGAGACATAGTCGTCGGTAAGGTCGTCGGGGTTGGCTTCGATGGTAATCTCTTCGCATTGACTGATGCAGAAGAGGCGGTCCAGCGTGCTGAATATAAGCTCCAGATTATGGCTCGACAGCTGCGACGGCGTTCCTCCACCTATATAAATGGTCTTCACATCGTTGCTTCCATCCTCGCCGCAGCGCATCTGCATCTCACTGCACAACGCACGGACGTAGCGGTCGACGTATTCGCCGCGAGTCGTAGAGTAGAAGTTGCAGTAGATGCAACGCGTCTTGCAGAAAGGAATATGGATGTAGATTCCTGCCATTGTTTTTCGGTCTGTGGGGAGCAAATGTAATTATAATTCCTATATTTGTGCATTATTAACCTATAAACAGAAACACACACATGATTACTGCAAGACAATTTGTCGCCGGATTGCTGATTACCTTTGCCGCGCAAGCATTTGCACAGAGCAACGAATGGCAAGATCCAGGCAAGAACGAGGTCAACAGGCTGCCGATGCACGCCAATTTCTTTGCCTATGAGAGCCAACAACTGGCAAACCGAGGCGACAAAGAGCAGTCTGCCAACTACATGACACTGAACGGGACATGGAAGTTCAACTGGGTGAAGGATTCGGATGCACGTCCGCTGGACTTCTGGAAGACCGATTATAACGACGGCGGATGGGGCACGATGCCCGTACCTGGAGTATGGGAGCTCAACGGATACGGCTCGCCGCAGTATCTTAACATCGGCTATCCATGGCGCGAACAGTTCAAGAACAATCCGCCACAGGTGCCCGTAGAAGACAATCATGTCGGCTCCTACCGCAAGGAGATTACGGTGCCTGCAGGCTGGAACGGCAAGCAGATAATTGCTCATTTCGGTTCCGTAACATCGAACATATATCTTTGGGTCAACGGACGCTTCGTGGGCTACAGCGAAGACAGCAAGCTGGAGGCTGAGTTTGACCTGACATCATACCTGAAGCCAGGGCAGAAAAACCTCATTGCCTTTCAGGTGTTCCGCTGGTGCGACGGCACATATCTGGAGGATCAGGACTTCTTCCGCTATGCAGGAGTGGCACGCGACAGCTATCTGTATGCACGCGACAAGCAGCACATCACGGATGTCCGCGTGACTCCCGACCTTGACGCACAGTACACCGACGGTACACTCGACGTGCAGTTCTCGGCTACAGGCGGCGGGACAATCAATGCACAGTTGATTGATGCCAGCGGTGCAGTGGTTTCCGAACAAGAAACCAAGGCAATAGCAAATGGAAACCTGCGGTTTGAAGTATCTAATCCAGCGAAATGGACAGCCGAAACCCCTTATCTGTACACGCTGATGCTGAGCCTCAAGAAAGGCACGACCGTGACGGAGTATATTCCCATAAAAGTGGGCTTCCGCAAGGTTGAGATTAAGGATGCACAGGTGCTCGTCAACGGACAGCCCGTGCTGATTAAGGGAGTGAACCGTCACGAGATGGATCCTGACGGTGGTTACGTCATCTCGCGTGAACGCATGATTCAGGATATTGAGATCATGAAGAAGTTCAACATCAATGCAGTGCGTACCTGCCACTATCCCGACGACAGCTACTGGTATGAACTGTGCGACCGCTACGGCCTCTACATGGTTGCCGAAGCCAACATTGAGTCGCACGGAATGGGTTACGGCGATGCCACACTGGCAAAGCGCGACGACTATAAGACCGCACACATGCAGCGCAATCAGCGCAATGTGCAGCGCAACTTCAATCATCCGTCCATCATCTTCTGGTCGTTGGGCAATGAGGCAGGCTACGGACCGAACTTCGAGGCTGCATACGACTGGGTGAAGGCAGAAGATCCAAGCCGTCCGGTACAATATGAGCGTGCAGAATATGCAGGCAAGAGCGACATCTACTGCCCGATGTACCTGGATTATGACGGCTGCATCAAGTACAGCGAAGATGCTTCGAAGACAAAGCCACTGATACAGTGCGAGTATGCTCATGCCATGGGCAATTCCGAAGGTGGATTTAAGGAGTACTGGGACTTGGTACGCAAGTATCCCAAGTATCAAGGCGGCTTCATCTGGGACTTCGTCGACCAGTCTGTACGCTGGCAGAAAGACGGGAAGATGATTTACGCCTACGGCGGCGACTTCAACAGCTATGACGCTCACGACGTCAACTTCTGCGACAACGGACTGATAAGTCCGGACCGTGTGCCCAACCCGCACATGTACGAGGTGGGATATTACTATCAGAACATCTGGACAACACTGGACGATGCTTCGACAGGCAAGATCCGCATCCTCAACGAGAACTTCTTCCGCAATCTTTCAGACTACTATCTGGATTGGGAACTCCTGCACAACGGCAAGACCGTGCGTGGCGGACGAATCGACAATCTGAATGTCGGTCCGCAGCAGGAGGCAACCATCACCATCGACTACGGCGCAATATGCAATCACTGCGAGTGGCTGCTCAACGTATCATATAAGCTGAAGAAGGCGGACGGATTGCTGCCGATGAACTTCACCGTGGCACGCGACCAGCTTGTGCTGAATCCTTATCAGGGAACATCAATGCAGTTGGCAAACGTCAGCGAGAGCAATGTAGAGACAACAGTGCCCGTTGTGAAGGACAACGACCGCAACTTCATTACCGTCTCCGGCGATGGCTTCAGCATTGACTTCAACAAGAAGACCGGTATGATTGTGCGCTACGATGTAGCCGGCAAGAATATTCTGAAGGAAGGTTCAGCCTTGACGCCCAACTTCTGGCGTGCACCTACCGACAACGACTTCGGAGCAAACCTGCAGACGAAGTATGCAGTGTGGAAGAATCCTGAGCTGAAACTCACCTCTCTGAAGCAGCACATGGAAGATGGTGTTGCCGTGGTTGAAGCCGAGCTGTCGGTACCTGCTACTGGCGGCACACTCAGCCTCGTATACCATATTAATAATATAGGTGCAGTGAAGATTACGCAGAAGCTGACCGCCGGTACGCAGACAGGAGTATCGGGAATGTTCCGCTTCGGCATGCAACTGCCGATGCCTCGTAGCTATGAGACAGTGGAATATTATGGTCGTGGTCCGGTAGAGAACTACGCCGACCGCAATCATAACACATTCCTTGGCATCTATCGTCAGAGCGTCAGCGAGCAGTTCTATCCGTACATCCGTCCGCAGGAGAATGGCAACAAGACCGACCTTCGCTATTGGAAGGTGCTCGATGCATCCGGCAGCGGAATAAAGATTGAGGCTGAATCGCCATTCTCGGCATCGTCGTTGCACTACACCATAGAGTCTCTCGACGAAGGCAAGGCAAAACACAACATGCACTCGCACGAGATTGAGGAGGCAGACCTGACGAACGTACTTATAGATAAGGTACAGATGGGATTGGGATGCATCGACAGTTGGTATCACCAGCCACGTCCCGAGTATCAGTTGCCCTATCAGGACTACGAATTTACGTTCATCATTACGCCTGTAAAGCACCAGATTGACTGATTTCTGCAAAATACTTTCAAAAGAGTTGCACTTCTCGATTATAGTTCATACATTGCACTGGCTTTCCGCAAGGGGAGCTTTTTCGAGGAAAAACACAAGTAACTTTAAATCATAATACACCATGAAAGTATACCAGACTAATGAGATCAAGAACATTGCCCTGTTAGGCAATGATGGAGCAGGAAAGACCACTCTCACCGAGGCCCTCCTCTATGAGAGTGGCATCATAAAACGCAGAGGCCGTATCACAATGAAGAATACGGTCAGTGACTACTTCCCAGTGGAGCAGGAGTATGGCTACTCAGTATTCTCGACTGTCTTCCACGTGGAGTTCAACAACAAGAAGCTGAACATCATCGACTGTCCGGGCAGTGACGACTTTGCAGGAGCTGCCATCACGGCACTCAATGTTACCGACACCGCCATTCTTCTCATCAACGGTCAGTATGGTCCTGAAGTCGGCACGCAGACTCACTTCCGCTATACGGAGAACTTGAGCAAGCCTGTCATCTTCCTTGTCAACCAGCTCGACAGCGAGAAGTGCGACTTCGACATGTGTCTTGAGAACCTGCGTTCTACCTATGGTTCGAAGGTTGTGCCTATACAATATCCGCTGGCAACAGGTCCTAACTTCAACGCTCTCATCGACGTACTGCTGATGAAGAAGTACTCATGGGGACCCGACGGTGGTGTTCCTACGATTGAGGACATTCCTGCAGAGGAGCTGCCAAAGGCAAAAGAGATGCACAAGGCACTCGTAGAAGCAGCTGCCGAGCATGACGATACGTTGATGGAGAAGTTCTTCAACGACGAAGCACTGAACGAAGACGAGTTGCGCCTTGGCATCCGTAAGGGTTTGATTACAAGAAGCATGTTCCCTGTGTTCTGCGTATGTGCAGTCAAGGACATGGGCGTACGCCGCCTGATGGAGTTCCTTGGCAACGTCGTGCCTTTCGTCGACGATATGCCTCCGTTCAAGAATGTACATGGCGAAGAAGTGAAGCCCGACTCGCAGGCTCCCACATCGCTCTACTTCTTCAAGACGGCTGTGGAGCCGCACATTGGTGATGTGCAGTACTTCCGCGTCATGAGTGGTACGGTGCACGAAGGCGATGACTTCGTGAATGCAGAGCGTGGTTCGAAGGAACGTATTGCACAGATATATTCTCCGGCAGGTGCTAACCGCGAGAAGGTTGGCGAGATGTGTGCCGGCGACATTGGTTGCACCGTCAAGCTGAAAGACGTGAAGTTGGGCAATACGCTCAACGGCAAGGACGCCGACAACAGCTTCGACTTCATCCGCTACCCGAATCCTAAGTATTCGCGTGCCATCCGTCCTGCCAATGAGGCAGACATGGAGAAGCTGATGACACTGCTCAACCGCATGCACGAGGAAGACCCGACATGGATTATCGACCAGTCGAAGGAGCTTCGTCAGACCATCGTCTACGGTCAGGGTGAATTCCATCTGCGCACACTGAAATGGCGTCTGGAGAACAACGAGAAGCTCGGCATCGTCTACGAAGAGCCAAGAATACCATACCGCGAGACCATTACCAAGGCTGCACGTGCAGACTATCGCCACAAGAAGCAGTCTGGCGGTGCCGGTCAGTTTGGTGAGGTTCACCTGATTGTAGAGCCTTACAGCGAAGGAATGCCCGACCCGACAGTCTATAAGTTCGGTGGACAGGAGTACCGCATTGCAGTGAAAGGCAAGGAAGAGATTAGTCTTGACTGGGGTGGCAAGCTGGTATTCATCAACGCCGTAGTTGGTGGTGCCATCGATGCACGCTTCATGCCGGCTATCCTCAAGGGTGTGATGTCGCGCATGGAACAGGGACCGCTGACAGGTTCGTATGCCCGCGACGTGCGTGTCATCGTCTACGACGGCAAGATGCATCCGGTAGATTCGAATGAAATATCATTCATGCTGGCAGGACGTCATGCCTTCAGCGAAGCCTTCAGAAATGCTGGTCCAAAGATTCTGGAGCCTATCTACGATGTTGAGGTACTTGTCCCTGCCGACAAGATGGGTGATGTGATGAGCGACCTGCAAGGACGACGTGCCATGATTATGGGCATGGACAGCGAGGCTGGCTATCAGAAGCTGACAGCTAAGGTGCCACTGAAGGAGATGTCGACCTACTCTACAGCTCTCAGTTCGTTGACTGGCGGTAGCGCTTCATTCTCAATGAAGTTTGCAAGCTACGAACTTGTTCCTACCGATGTACAGAACAAGCTCATCAAGGAATTTGAGGAAGCCAACAAGGACGAGGATTAATCCTTCTCCGCCAATAGCCGTTCCCATGTCGGCATAAAGACGACATGGCGACAGCCATAGCACAAGAGAACGCCGCAATGCGTGTCGCACTATCGTGGAAGACATGCACTGTGGCGTTCTGTTTTACCTTAAGTCTATAGAACCTTAACATGAAAGATTAAATGTTAAATTTTTACTTAAATGCAGGATGCTTTTTAAGGGTTTCGCTACTTTTGTTCCCGAAGACGTTGCAAAACGATTGATGTAGATCTGTATGAAGAAAAAGACAATTGTCATATTGGCTGCGGTGATGGGAATCTGCTTCCTCAGTCTGCTGTATTTGCAGATTAGCTACATCGAGGAGATGGCAAAGATGCGCAATGAGCAGTTCGAAGAATCTGTGAAGCGTGCGCTGCAGGCCGTGTCGAAAGATGTCGAGTCGGAGGAGGTAGACCGCTGGATACGTGAGGACGTATCGAAGGAAGACCGTGAAGCTTTCAACCGCAGCACTACCCAGAGCACTGTGTCGTCGACACAAAACTTCACGATAACCGCCCCCGACGGTTCGAAGATAGAGTTGCACTCATTCACAAACAGTCAGCAGTCCATGCCGCGTGCCATGATT
This sequence comes from uncultured Bacteroidaceae bacterium, assembly GCA_964465765.1. Lineage (GTDB taxonomy): Bacteria > Bacteroidota > Bacteroidia > Bacteroidales > Bacteroidaceae > Bacteroides. The sequence goes on from CAYXLA010000035.1 coordinate 13,609, forward strand.
TCACGCCGTCATGGCACCAACACTATCCCTGAGACCTCGCGTTCATTGTCAGAGATCCTGCGAAACAGATACCTGTACCAGCGTGCACTGATGGACGAAATAGCGTGGCAGATGGTATATAATGCCGACACACGCCCCATCGAGGAGCGCGTCAACTTCAAGAATCTGGACAAATACATCAAGTCGGCACTCGAGGACAACGGCATAAACATTGCCTATCACTTCCGTGTGATCGACGGCGAAGGGCAAGAAGTCTACCGTTGCAGCGACTATGTGGACACAGGCAGTGAGGAGTCCTACTCACAGCCATTGTTCATCAACGACCCGCCATCAAAGCTCAGCATGGTGATGGTGCACTTCCCGGGGAAGAAGAATTACATCTACGACTCCGTGAGCTTCATGATTCCGTCGGTAATCTTCACCGTCGTACTTCTGGCAACATTCATCTTTACCATTGCGGTGATATTCCGCCAGAAGAAGCTGACAGAGATGAAGAACGACTTCATCAACAACATGACGCACGAGTTCAAGACGCCTATCTCGACCATATCACTGGCAGCACAGATGCTCAACGACCCGTCTGTCAGCAAGTCGCCTGCAATGTTCCAGCACATATCTGGCGTCATCAACGACGAGACCAAACGTCTGCGCATGGAGGTAGAGAAGGTGCTCCAGATGTCGATGTTCGACCATCAGAAGGCAACGCTGAAACCTAAGGAGATCGACATGAACGCACTGATCGACGGCGTTGTCAACACCTTCGCCATAAAGGTGAAGCGCTACAACGGACAGATTGAGTCCGAGCTGACAGCAGAAGATGCTACGGTCTATGCCGACGAGATGCACATCACGAACGTCATCTTCAACCTGATGGACAATGCCGTGAAGTATCGCCGCCAGGATGTCGACCTGTTCCTGAAGATAAAGACATGGGACGAAGACAAGAAGCTGATGATATCAATCCAAGACAATGGCATTGGCATCAAAAAAGAAGATGTGAAGCGCATATTCGAGAAGTTCTACCGCGTGCATACAGGTAATCTGCACGACGTGAAGGGCTTCGGACTTGGACTGGCGTATGTCAAGAAAATAATTGCCGACCATAAGGGAACCATCAAGGCAGAGAGTGAGCTTAACGTCGGAACGAAATTCATTATTGCATTACCTTTACTAAAACACTGAACAAGATGGAAGAGAAACTGAGAATCCTGCTGTGCGAGGATGACGAGAACCTGGGAATGCTCTTGAGGGAGTACCTCGTGGCCAAAGACTATGACGCAGAGCTTTATCCCGATGGAGAGGCCGGCTACAAGGCTTTCTCGAAGAACAAGTACGACATTTGCGTGCTCGATGTCATGATGCCAAAGAAGGACGGCTTCACGCTGGCATCAGAGATACGTGCCGTGAATTCGGAGATACCTATCATATTCCTCACCGCCAAGACCCTGAAGGACGATATCCTCGAAGGCTTCAAGATTGGCGCCGACGACTATCTGACCAAGCCTTTCAGCATGGAAGAGCTGACGTTCCGCATCGAGGCAATCCTGCGTCGCGTGCGTGGCAAGAAGAATAAGGAGAATACCGTATATAAGATAGGTAAGTTCACCTTCGACACCCAGAAGCAAATCCTGTCTATCGGCGACAAGCAGACAAAGCTGACGACAAAGGAGTCAGAGCTGCTGAGCCTGCTGTGCTCGCATGCCAACGAGATACTGCAGCGCGACTTTGCACTGAAGACCATCTGGATCGACGACAACTACTTCAACGCCCGCAGCATGGACGTCTACATCACGAAGTTGCGCAAGCACCTGAAGGAAGACGAATCTATAGAGATCATCAACATCCACGGCAAGGGCTACAAGCTGATAGTACCGTCGGAAGACTGACACCCCACCGTCAGGACAGAAACATAAAGGGCAGCACCGCAATGGTACTGCCCTTCGTGTTTCTGTTCTTGGCTTGCGTCTCTATGCCGCAGCTCAGTCTACTATTAGTCGACGATGCGCTTGTTGATGACGATATAGGCAATCAGACCAACAACCATCAGACCAAACAGTCCGCCCAATACTCCGTTGTTGTTAACATCGCCTGTAAACTGGCATGCGATCAGTCCGATGCCGCCCAACAGAATCAATATAAGTCCTAAGTTCTTCAGTAAGCCTTTCATTGTGTATTATATTTTTAGTGTTATTAATTCATGTATTGTAAACCAACCACAAAGAAAAGCATTATTCTGTTACGAACGAAACAAATCTACGAAAAAATAGTAAAAACGTCTATGCATCAGCTGTCCATCGCACTTATGCAGCCCTT
>CAYXLA010000036.1:0-7761 GCA_964465765.1 uncultured Bacteroidaceae bacterium
ACTCGTTAGTGTACCTCTTCGAGGCACCACGGCTTAGTGCTTACACTCATAGGATGTATAGCCTCATGTACACGCACTATAGGACATGAGGATTAACGGATTGAGAACTAACACAAAAAAGGAGCCTCCCATCTTTGGGAAGCTCCTCTTCATTGTTTTCGCTACAAGCGATGCAGAGACATCACCTGCGCAGACCCAGACTCTTCACGATTGCACGGTAGCGCTCAATGTCGCGAGATGCCAAGTAGTTCAGCAGTGCGCGGCGCTTGCCGACGAGTGTAGTCAAGGCTCTTTCTGTGCTATAATCTTTCCTGTTCACCTTGAGGTGCTCTGTCAGGTGGGCAATACGGTATGAAAACAATGCTACTTGGGACTCAACCGAGCCGGTATCAGTGTTAGACTTTCCGTACTTGCCGAAGATTTCTTGCTTTTTAGCAGAGTCTAAATACATAATTAAAAAAACTATTGTTTATGAATAAATCTAATGCGGGTGCAAAGGTAAACATTTAGTTCTGAAGTCTGCAAGCACCCACACAAGATTTTTTCCACGTCAGAACAGGCACTTAGGGTAGACTCCTGCTTCGACAAGTGCATGTATCTTGTCGACCACACTCTGGCGGTCTTCGGGATAGGTGACGCCAAACCACTTGCTTGTGGTGTCGAGCACCTCGACTGTGGCAGTGCCTTCGGTGATGAGCTTGTCGACCATCAGTGGTATGAAGAACTCGCTCTTGAGGTTCGACATGTTGGCAGGATCGCTGAGGAACGTGCGGAAGTAGTCGCGGCTGTAGCCGAAGTAGTCGGGTGTGAAGCCCCAGAAGTTCATGCTTACAGGTGTGGTCTCGGGAACAGTTACCCATGTTGAGCCATCGTCGTCGAGATACTGCACGTCTGCTCCATGGCGAATAATCTTGGTGCGTTCGACCACAGAAGTCAGCATGTGACGGCTGTCAGTGCCACAGATGCCGCGCGACACCGTACCACTCTCGCTCAGTGTGTTGCCAACGCGGAAGCCCACCATAGCATAAGTATTCTTGGCACCTTCGGGCAGTGAGGACAGATAGCGTGCCATGACATTGAACGAATCGCGTCCGTAGAAGTCGTCACAGTTGATGACGGCGAAAGGTTCGTTGATAGCCTCAGCGCCCATGAGCACTGCATGATTGGTGCCCCAAGGCTTGGTGCGGCCTTCTGGACAGGTGAAGCCTTCGGGCAAGGCGTCTACCGACTGGAATACCAGGCTGCAAGGGATGTGACCCTCATACTTGGAGATGATCTTACGACGGAAGTCGTCCTCGAAGTCTTTGCGTATGACGAACACGAGCTTGCCAAAGCCCGCATGAATGGCATCGTAGATGGAGTAGTCCATGATGGTCTCGCCGTTAGGACCAAGACCGTCGAGCTGCTTGAGACCGCCATATCGGCTGCCCATGCCGGCAGCAAGAAGGAACAAAGTAGGTTTCATAATATTGAATGTTTTTGATGTTTCAGTTTATCAAGTGTAAAGATATGGATAATAGCATTGCCGCATACATGGTGCGGCAACGATTTTTTCAGAACGGATAGCCAATGGCAAAGTGCAGTGCCAGTCCGTCCTTGAAGTGCGGAATGTTGTAGTAGCCCGACTTGCCTGTATCGTAAGGATCGTGCAGGGCAACGCCAAGGTCGAGGCGGAAGACCAGATAGTCCATGTCGTAGCGCAGACCGACGCCGGTGCCCAGTGCCAACTGCTTCAGGAAGTTCTGCGGTTTGAACTGTGCATTGGGACGTGACTCGTCGTTGCGCAACAGCCACACGTTGCCACTGTCGAGGAATATGGCTCCGTGCAGGTCGTTGACCATGCGGAAGCGATACTCCACATTCGCCTCGAAGCGCATGTCGCCGACATGGTTTATGAAGGCATATTTGTTGTCCTCTTCGGGCGGATAGCCGCCAGGACCTACGTTGCGTGCAGAGAAGGCACGCACACTGTTGGCTCCACCAATATAGAACTGTTCGGTGTAGGGAGCAGTCGTGGCATTGCCATAGCTCCATACCACTCCGGCAGCCACACGTGCAGCCAGCATGCTGTGTTCGGACAGGTTGTAGTGGTAGCGGAACTCACTGTTGAGCTTCAAGTATTGTGCATAGGGCACGCCGACAATCTTCTTCCCGCTTTCTTTTAGCGAAGCACCAGTGGCTGCCGATGCCAACGACACGAGGTTACCAGCTTCGGCAATTGTGGTCTGCCACCAAATGGGATGACGCACACCGCGTACTGAGGCGTTGTCGTAGGTAAGCGTGTACTCCATGGCAGGTATCAGTTGGTCGCGCAAGCTGATGTAGAGTGCAGGGTTCTTATCTTGCAACTGGCGGAACTCATCGGTCTCACGTCCCAACATGTTGTATGTAAGCTTCAGCGGAGTGAAGCTGAGCTTGAGGACGTCAGACGGACGGATGTCGTAGGTGACATTGCTGCTGAACGAGAGCATGCGATAGTACTTGGGACGATTGAGCTGCCGTGCACTGATCTGCAGTGTAGTAGTGGCAGGGAAGTCATACTGCTGCTTCCCTATCTTCCACCATAGCAGTCGCGGGAAGGTAAGTCCTGTGGAGACGCCAATCTCATAGCTGTTCATGTCCGATGAAGAGTTGCGTCCTGTCTGCCACTCATAGGAACCGTCGAGGGCTATGCTCCACAGCTCGCCACGACCGAAGAGATTGCTCTTGGTCAACGTCATGCTGGCACCAGGACCTGTCTGGTTGTTGCTCTTCATCTTGACATTGAAGTCGGCCTCCATGTTGTATGGCTTGTCCATCATGAGGTTGAGCACCACATCGAGAGTGTCGGAAGTAAGGGCGCTGTCGCGTGGCACGTACTGCATGTCTACATAGCGGAAGATGTCGAGTTCGGCAAGTTTCTCCTGAATGCGGGTAGAGCGATGCAGGCTGTAGAGATTGCGTGGAGCACGACGGCTGACACCGGTGCTGTCGTCCATGCTGCGCTTACGGCGGTAGCTGTGATAGTCGAGCCACTCATAGAGCTGACGGCGGCGTACGGGCATGCGGTCATGATAGTTCATGCGGACACCACGATAGACAAACCCTGTGTCGGGATCCTCGCCATGACGACCGGCGATGTTGACTGTCGTGTTGCCTATTATGAAAGCACGTTCGGCATCCTGAGGCACTCCTTCGGCAGGAACAAGACGCAGACTTACGTGTTGTCCGTCGCGTTGTGTGGTATCGGCCTGATAGATGAGATAGTCGGGACGATAGTAGTAACGGCCAAGATTGCGCAGCAGATTGCTGAGGCGTGTGCGCTCGTTGTCAAGGTCTGTGATGTTGAACTGTGTGCCTTGATGGATGTTGCTGTTGCGCTGTGCCCGACGGAAGATATTCATGATGTCGTCGGAGAAGCCCTTGTACATGACCGTATCGATGGTGTAGGGGCGGGCCATGTCGACGGTGTATTGCAACTTCACCTGCAGGGAGTCTTTCTTCGACGGGAACTCCTGATAGCTGACACGACCATTGAAGTAGCCATACTCACGCAGAATGTTCTCTGCTGCCTGCACACGAATGGCCGGATTGACATTGCTCATGAGCACTGGAGTGGCGGCAAAACGGTTGAACAACCATTTGCCGATGCCATCTTTGGAGTCGACGAAGGCATTGTAGAACCACAGTCCGGTGGGTAGAGGCATACGAATGGATGAACTGCCCATGAAGGCATTGTTTGGTGCAGTGGCAAGTGCAGCTTCCACTTCCTCGAGAGCTGTTGTACCTACCTCGGTAGGCTCGGGATTATCGATGAGCATACTCTTCTGTCCTATGTAAAGGCGTTCGCCATCGGGCAGATTCTTCGTGACCGAACATGATGCCACGAGAAGCAGCACTATGGAAAGCGATGCCACGCGTGCCGCCGCCGACAACGAAATACACCTTATTATATTATATATGCTCCGAAACATATTCTCACTCTCAGTATGTGTTCTACACAAATGGTTCTTACTGTTCTGTTACTACTGTTGCGGCATTGCTGCCAGTGGACTGACTGCCGTCTCCTTCCGTGCTGTCTTTCTTCTTTCGGAATAGGAAGAGCTCGCTGAGGCTGTCCATCTTCTTGCGGAAGACAATGCCGACGCCGGTCTCCGTGACTTCACCCTCGAGTATGTTCTCGTAGTTCTTGTCGTGGAAAGCACGGATATAGCGTGTGCCGTTGGCATCAAGACGATATTCAAGAGACACATTGTCGATGAACGACTCCACACTGTTCGATGCATTTGAGCCTGTCGACACCTTGCCGCCAATGTTTATCTGCACACGGTCGTTGAAGAAACGTTGCGAATAACGGAAGGTGTAGTCGATTTGTGTACCGGTACTTGCCGAACGGTCTTCTACTCCCACGCTGAAGCTTGAACTGCTGACCGAGCCGGCCAAAGAGTTTATCTGACTCTGCAGAACGCTGGAGAGTGCCGTACCCATGTTCATGTTGCCGGCAGAGCTGGTGCCTCCGAGGTACATTCCTGTGGCAAGCATGGTGATGGCAGCCTTGCTGCGTTCGTCGGTTCCCATGGTCTGCAGCTCGTTCTCTATGTTTCCGTCGTTCGGGGCAGAGAGATCGAATGCCAGTTCTGGTGACTCAAGCTGTCCGTTGATGGAGACAGACACGTCGAAGTCTACACGTCGCGTGTCATTGCTATTGCTGCCATCCGACACGTTTGCACGCACACGTTCGGCAGCCACGAGGCTAAGGCGTGGGTTCATGAGTGCACCGCGCCACTCCACATAACTGCCTTTCGTGAAGGTGAACTCCTTGAGCGGGATGACCGGCAATGAATATTTCATGGTACCGCCAGTCAGTGTATAGCGTCCGTTGAGCGTCATGTCGCCCTGTGGAGTATAAGTCATGTTCAGGTCGCCTCCGCCTTCAAGCTCCACATATTTGTTGCCGTCGTTGGTGAGGTTGGCACGCAGGCGCACGGCATCATCGATGTGTACCACCATAATCATGTCCATGCCGCCAAGCGACATGGTCGTCTCTTCTGCACCGCTGCGATTGTCGACCTCGTCGAAGGAGACGAACGTGACAAGTCCTTCCAGACGGTCTTCCACCGTGAGTGGAGAGTTCGCCATGACATAAGTGGCGTTGGTGTCGCCGAGAATATTCATCTGTCCACGCATGGTCAGTGCGGAGAGTGCACCACGTACTGTGGCATTGATGTCGACGAAGATCTTGCCGAAGAGCAGACTCTCGCGAGTGCGCGGCGCATCAAGCAAGGTGTAGTTCTCTGCCAGAAGTGTTAGGTTTGCCGTAGGTTCAGCAACATCGGTGAAGTCAATGACGCCATCGATGGTAAAGGGATTCTCGCTCGTGGTGTAGATGGCAAACTTGTCGAACGTCATCTTGTTGGCAACAATCTCCACCGGACTGTTGTCCAGACGATATTGTGCTCCTGCCTGCTGCGACAAGATGTAGACGCTGTCCATGTGAACTTGTCCGTCGACGCGTGGCTTGTCCAGTGTTCCTGTCACCGAAACATCGCCATGCAGACTGCCAAGGAAGTTCACCATTCCGTCGGGAATGAAAGCATCGAGCATGCGCAATGGCGTGTGGTCGAGATAGGTGTCAAGGCTGAGGCTGTCGGCATGAAGTGTTCCGTTGGAGGTTATGACCTCCTGATCGTCGTACGACATATAGGCATCGACGAAGCTCTCGTCGTTCAATCCAGGCAACCATGTGAGTCCAAGACCCAAGTCTCCCACACGACGCTTCTCGTAAGTGAGCTCATCGATGACGGCTTCAGACGAGAGCTGCATGGTTGTGGCTGACTGCACGAAGGACAGATCGGCACTGAACAGACCTGCAATCTCGGGAATGTAAGGTATTGTGGCAGACAAATCCTTCAGGTTAAGTCGGTTGAGCTCGACATTCATGTTCTGCAACGACACGGTATCGGTCATGTCGGACAGCACACGGAAGCACAGTCCGTCGTCGCTGTCCATGTCGATGTCGGCATAGGCACGGTTGTCCTGATGCAGATAGAGCCAATTCTTGCCTTCATCGAATTCGAAGTTGCGAAAGGCAATAATGGGCTGTTCGGGTGTGAGTTTGAACAGTACACCATTGGCACGATGGCGTGGTCCCTGCTCGTGCAATGGCGTGGCATTGACTCCAAGCAGTATGCCTGTGTTGCCCTTACCGTCGACAACATGCAGGTCGAGGGCAGCATCTTCGGTGCGTATTGTTCCGTCGATATTGGCTTTGAACACATACTGCGGATTGCGCGGACCATTGATGACACCACCGCTGATCTTCATCTGCGAAGTGTCCTGACGTATTGCCAGATATACGGTGTCGAGCTGGAAGGAGTCGACACGAAGTCCGTCAATCTCAGCACGTCCGTTGATGCCTATATCGGGTGTAGCACCATAGTTGACAAGGATGTTGTGGAAGCGAATGCCCTGTGTACGCAGATAGCTGTTCAGCGGATTGTTCTGTCCTGCACGCAGACGGAAGCCTGCTGCGGGGAGTGCTTCGCGCAAAGCTGCGTGGTCAAGACTGCGTGCTTCTATTTGCGAGAGCAGAACCTTGTCGAACGAGCCGCCGCGCTCGAGCATCTCTTCGAGCGATGTCAGTGACTTCAATCGCAAGTCCATATCGCCACCCTTTATGTCGACTTGTGCCGAGTCTGCACTGGCAACGGCACTGACGTCGAGTGCAAAGACGCCGTTGGACTGGCTTGGCATCAGTCCCAACCTGTAAAGGTCGATGCGCTTGATGTCGAGGTCGGCACTGCCTTGCAGGTTGCGCGTATCGGTACGCATCGACAATGTTCCGTCGGTAGTGGCAATGGCATTGTCGATTGCCAACTGTGCCTGCAGAAGTCCTTCGGCCAAAGTTCCGGAGGCACGCATATTCGAGAGGTCGTAGTTCTGATACTGTATCTGGTCGACGACAGCCTCAAACTGTGATGTGGTGCTTCGTGACGCGAAGTCAAGTCCACGGCCTTGTGCCTCGATGGTAGCTGCAATGTTGCGGATAGAATCGTGCGGCAGGAAGTGGTCTATACGCAGAGAGTCGATGCGAAGCAATGCCTCGTAGTCTTGACTCGTCGTGTTGTATGACCCATTGACGTAGACGGAGCCTTGCTCCTCTGCCAGCGTCAGTTCGGCACGCGCCTCAGAACCGTGCAGCTGCATATTGCCGGCAACACCGATGCTGTCGGGAATTACGACAGAACCGTCGGGCGTGATGCCTGCCAGTGCAAGTAAGAAGTTGAGCTTGCCCGTCTCGGCCTCGATGTCAAGGTCGGCACGACGCAGTATGGAGTCCGTAAGATTTGTCATGATGCCACTACCGTCGACGGAGAAAGCACCTGGCAGATTGGCTTCGAGTCGTGGAATGCTTAGCCGCGCAAGATTGCCCGTGGCGGCAGCATTGACGATGAGCGGACGTTGAGGGTAGCTCTCCTTGAATGCTGTGCCGACAGAATCGCCTACGAACAGCAGCACATCTTCGCGTCCGATGTTGGCACTGAGCTGCAGTGAGAGGCTGTCGTCTGCCGCTGCTTGTCCTTCGACGACCGACCAAGGCAGTGTGCTCTGCAGCGAGGCTTCGCTGTTCGGTGTCAGCAGATGCAGGTCCGGTATCGTGATATTGCGGTTGTCCGAGTGGAGAGTTCCGGTCAGCGACGACAGCGTCAGACCACTACGGTCGTAGAACGACATTTGGCGCAGTGAGGCATGAATGTCTCTGCCGGCATAATAAGCCGAATC
>CAYXLA010000036.1:7861-15659 GCA_964465765.1 uncultured Bacteroidaceae bacterium
GTGCTGTCGGTCTCCTCGACCGAAGGCAACATGGTGATGTTGACGTCACCGCCATCGAGACTTACGGTGTTGAGCACAACCGTCTGTTGCGACAGGTCGACGGAATGACTGCTTAGGAAGAATCTGCCGATGGTTCCGCTGATGCGCATGCCGTCGATGAGGCTGTCGGTATTCAGACGAAGACTGTCTATCTGGATGTTGTCTATCTCCACCTGACTGCGCAGCAGTGGCGTTGGTTGCACACGAATGTTGATGTTGTCCAACTTCAGGATTTCTACGGCAGCAGACTCCCTTTCGGCAGGCTTGATGACATTGATGTCGCGTGCCACAAGGTTAAGTGGGAACCGCAGGTCGATGCGTCCGACGCTGATGTCCAGACCCATCGATTCCGACGCATAACGAGAAGCCTCTGTGCATACGAAGTTCTGTACCGGTGGGACATAGAGCAGAGCAATGAGCAGAATGAAGACACCGACAGGTGTCAGAAAAAGCCACAACACCCAAGCAGGGAATATCTTGTGTTTCGACGATGCCATTTTTATATGATTGCTCCAATGCAAAGAAACGCATTTTTTCTCAGTTAGCGGCAGGCATTGTCGGCAATATTAATGTTTTTAACCAGCCTTGCAGTATTTACGCATAGTTCTTCTGTAGCGAAGCCACAACAGTATGCCGCATGTGGTCAGTCCGAAGGGGAACGAGAGCCACACTCCCACAAGCCCCAAGTTCAGCACAAAGGCAAAGACGTAGCATAGCGGGAGTGAGACGACGAAATAGGCAATGAAGGCAATCAGCACCATCGACCGGACATCGGCAATTCCGCGCAGTGCATTAGAGTAGGTAATCTGCAGTCCGTCGCCAAACTGGTAGAGGACAAACGGCAGGAAGAGCGAAGCCACCATTGCGGCAATTTCAGTGTCGCCGCCGGTGAAGAACGAGCCGAGGTCTTTGTATATGCAGAGCAGTATGCTCGTGATGACAACCTCGAGCAACAGCATCAGGTGGAAGCCGCAACCGACAGTCTGCCGTGCACTCTTGTAATCGTGTTGCCCCATGAAGTTGCTGACGCGTATGGCGATGGCAGAACCCAGTCCGTAGTAGATCATAAAGGCAAACTGCGATATTGTGAGCATCACTTGATGCGAAGCCAGTGCCAGCGTGCCAATCCATCCCACCATGATGGCGGTCAAGCTGAACGACGCTGTCTCCATTCCCATCTGCAGCGCAATGGGCCAACCAATTACGTTAAGTCGCTTGAACAGTCCGAACGACCACTTCACCGACTTGAGTCCGGCACGGTAGACTGCATACTTGCTGCCGACTCCAATCACGACAACATAGATCAACACCATCAGAATACGCGAAATCAGCGTGCTGCATCCGGCACCGACGATGCCAAGTTCGGGCATTCCCAACTTGCCGTAGATGAGTATGTAGTTGCCCACAATGTTCAGCAGGTTTCCTGTCAGCAGAATCCACATCGACACCTTTGTCTGGTTTATGCTGTCGGTGAACTGCTTGAAGGCATTGAACAGCATGACGAAGACAAGCGAGGCAAGCAGCACGAGGAAGTAGGGCTTGATGAACGTCATCAGCTCCTCGGGCTGTCCCATGTTGTCGAGATTCAGATAGACCACCGCCATTATGCCGGTGACGAGCAGTGCCACGACGACATTGGCAACGATGCTGTGCAGCAGTGTCTGTCCGCTCTCGCGCAATCGTCCTGCACCAAACAGAGAACCAATTACGGGAACCACTCCATAGCTGAAGCCCGTGAAGAAGATTATGCACAGGTTGAACAGACTGTTCACGAACGAGGCTGCACCCAGCTCCGCCGTGCTGTGCTGCCCAATCATGTAGGTATCGGCAAATCCCAGGATTATCATCCCGAGTTGTCCAATGGCTATTGGCAGTCCCAGTGCTACGAGCGATTTGTAGTATGCCTTGTGGTGCCCGATGATGTTCATAGCAGCACTTGTGATGATGTGTGTGTTCTCTCCTCGTCAGCCTGCCACACTCTTGTAGTAGAGCACCGAGGAATTGTTCGGAGTGAAGCAGCGTTGTGCCACCTGCTGCAGCTGTTCTGGAGTGACGCTCTTGTATCTGTCGACCTGACGGTCAATGCCGTTGGCATCGCCCATTAGCTCGAACCATGCCAATTGTGCCGCAACGCTCTGATAGTTCATGAAGCCGAAGATCTGTGTCGACTCAAACTTGTTCTTCACCTTCTCCAGCTCGTAGCTGCCGACGCTGTTGCATGCCAGTGTGTTCAGCTCGTTCCATACGGCAGCTTCTGCTTCGTCCATGCCGACGCCGCTTGCCAACTTGCCGCCAATCTGCAGCAGTCCTGGTGCTATGGTGCTGTAAACGTAGGCATCGATGCTTGTGAAGAGCTTCTGCTCGTCGACAAGATGCTGCGTCAGGCGGCTCGACTGTCCGTTCGACAGTATGTCGGTTAGCATGTCGTAGGCACAATAGTCCGACGAGCTGTAGCCGTCCATGTGGAACGCCATGTAGAGAGAGTCGACAGGCACGTGCCGTTCCACGGCGAGCGTGCGCTGCTGCGTCTGCTCCGGCTCTATTGGCTCGACCGGCTTATGGACGTTCCGGCAGGGAATGGGCCCGAACCATTTGCCTGCCAGTCGCAGCACCTCGTCCCACTCAATGTTGCCCGTGACAGCCAGCACGGCATTGTCCGGAGCATAGTAGCGGAAGAAGAAGTCGTGCACGTCGTCCATGGTGACGCCGGCAATGTGGCTCAGCTCCTTGCCTATTGTCGGCCATTGGTACGGGTGCACCTTATATGCCATGGTGCGTATCAGGTGCGACGTGTCGCCGTAGGGCTGGTTGAGGTATCTCTGTTTGAACTCCTCCATCACCACGTTGCGTTGCACCTCGAGGCTCTCGGGTTTGAATGCAAGGCTCAGCATGCGGTCGCTCTCAAGCCAGAAGCCTGTCTCTACGTTCTGTGCCGGAATGGTGAGGTAGAAGTTGGTGATGTCGGTATTGGTCCACGCATTGTTCTCGCCGCCGGCATTCTGCAGTGGCGTGTCATAGTCGGGAATGTTTATGGAGCCGCCGAACATGAGGTGCTCCATGAGATGTGCAAGCCCCGTCTTCTCGGGGTTCTCGTCGCGCGAACCCACATTGTAGGCAATGTCAAGCGCCACCATCTTGGCGTAGGGGTACTTGACATGCACTACATGCAGTCCGTTGTCCAGTATGTGCCTATTTATTTTCAAGGACGGTCATCTTCTTTATCACGACGTCCTTGTCGGGACGGTCGTTGCCATCGGTCTCGACCTCCTGAATTTCGTCCACCACATCCATGCCGTCGATGACCTCACCAAACACGGTGTAGCTGCCGTCGAGGTGTGGCGTGCCGCCAATGGTGGTATAAGCCTGCTTCTGCTCGTCGGTGAACTTGAACTCGGGCTTGTCGGCAATGTCACGCTGAGCCTGTGCCAGCAGCGTGTCCTGCATAGCCTGCAGTCCAGCCTTGTCGCCAGCGGCATTCATCTTGCGAATCTCGTCGATGCGCTCCATGGCACGGCTCTGGAATGCCTCGTTCAGCATGTTGTAGTTGATGCGTGCCTCCATGTTCGTCAGTGTGGTGTCGTTGTAGACGTTGCCTGTGACGATGTAGAACTGGCAGCCCGACGAAGCCTTCTCGGGATTCACGTCGTCGCCCTGACGTGCTGCAGCCAGTGCTCCGCGCTTGTGGAAGCGTTGTGGATAGGCCTCGAACTCAGCCGGAATGGTGTATCCCATGTCGCCGTTGCCCAGCATCTGTCCCTTCGTTGCGGTCTTCGAGTCAGGGTCGCCGGCCTGTATCATGAAGTTCTTTATCACACGATGAAAGAGTGTGCCCTCGTAGGTGCCGTCGTTCACCAGCTTGATGAAGTTGTCGCGGTGCTTGGGAGTCTCGTTGTAGAGCTCGACGACGATGTCGCCTTTGTTGGTCTCAATCAGTACTTTTGTCATGCCATTGTCCTCATAGTTGCGTGAGTGCTGGCACGACATCAGTCCGCAAGCAATCACCATTGCCATTGTGTAAATAAGTTTTTTCATTTTGCTTGTCTCTCTGTCTGTGTCACTTCAGTCAGTCTTAAAGCTCTGCCACGGATTGCCTGCGGGCAGAGGTGCCGTCACCGATATCTGTTGCTTCGACACCGGATGCACGAACTCCACATGCCTTGCATGCAGGCTTATGCTGCCGTCGGCATTCGACCGTGGTGCGCCATACTTCAGGTCGCCCTTTATGGGACAGCCTATCTTCGCCAGCTGGCACCTTATCTGGTGGTGACGGCCCGTCTTGAGGTCCACCTCCACAAGGTAGTATTTGTCCGAGCGGCCTATAAGGCGGTAGTGCAGCACTGCCTTCTTGCTGCCGCTCGTCTCCTTGTCGCTGGCGAAGCTCTTGTTCATCTTCTCGTTGCGCACCATGTAGTGCACCAGCTCGTCCTCATCCTTTGGCGGACGGTTTCCCACCACGGCCCAGTAGGTCTTCTTCACCTCGCCGTTGCGGAACATTTCGCTCAGTCGCGACAGTGCCTTGCTTGTGCGGGCAAAGACCACAATGCCGCTGACGGGCCTGTCGAGGCGGTGCGGCACACCGATGAAGACGTTGCCTGGCTTCAGGTATTTCTCCTTGATGTAGGCCTTCACCTCTTCCGACAGTGGCGTGTCGCCTGTCTTGTCGCCCTGCACAATCTCGCCGGCAGCCTTGCTGACGATGACGATGTGGTTATCCTCGTAGAGAACGTCCATCACATGTTCATGCCGCCATCGACCTGAATCACCTGACCTGTCACGTACGACGAGAGGTCGGAAGCGAGGAACGTGGCTACATTGGCAATGTCTTCAACCTTTCCGGCACGGCGCAGCGGGATGTTCTTGATCCACTCCTTGCGCACGTCGTCGGGCAGAGCCTGCGTCATGGCTGTGTCGATGAATCCAGGAGCAATGGCGTTGGCGCGGATGTTGCGGCTGCCCAGCTCCTGACCGATGCTCTTTGCCAGTGCAATCAGTCCTGCCTTCGATGCTGCATAGTTTGCCTGACCGGCATTGCCGTGGACGCCAACGACCGACGACATGTTGATAATCGAGCCGCACTTCTGGCGAAGCATCACCGGTGTGCAGGCATGAATGAAGTTGAATGCACTCTTCAAGTTCACGGCAATCACAGCATCCCACTGCTGCTCGCTCATGCGCAGCATCAGCGTGTCCTTGGTGATGCCGGCGTTGTTCACCAGTATGTCGATGCGTCCGAAGTCTTCCACGACCTTGCGGACTGTCGTCTCTGTCTCTTCGAAGTTGGCAGCATTGCTGGCGTAGCACTGGGCCTTGACGCCACAAGCCTCAAGCTCCTTTATCGTCTCCTTGCAATTGTCGTCGATGGCCAAATCTGTAAAAGCTATGTTGGCACCCTCGCCTGCAAACTTCAAGGCAATGGCTTTGCCTATGCCGCGACCTGCGCCAGTAATCAGTGCAGTCTTACCTGATAGTAATCCCATGTTTTGTAATATAAAATTAAAAAATTGAACTTTACTCTTTCTCTCTCCGTGTGTTGTGCGTGTCATTTCTTGTAGTGCAGTGCACCTGCCACGATGTTCAGCACCGCCTTGCGGCGCACCTCGTCGCTCATGCCCATTGCCAAGTTTCCCCTGATGTACGGAATCTCGAGGCCCTTGAGGCAGAAGTGCGTGATCTGTGCTGTCAGGTAGACGTCGTCGACGCTGAACATGCCCGCATCGACACCCTGCTTCAGCACGGTCCTGAACAGCTCTATCTCCTTGCGGTCGAAGCTCTTCCTCACCTTCTCCACCGTGAAGATGTCTCTGAAGAAGTCTGCCTTCAACGAACCGTTGCGCAGTACCACCTCCTTTATCGCCTCCAGTCGGGTGAAGATCATCTCCATAATCTTGAGCTCGGGGCTGAGGTTGGTATTCACCACGTCCGACATCTTCCTTGTCAGCGTCTCCAGCTCGCCGGCTATCACCGCCTGATAGATGTCCTCCTTGCTCTTGAAGTACGTGTAGACAGTCCTTCGACTAATCCCCGACGATGCGGCAATGTCGTTAATCGTGGTGTTGTCAACGCCACGTGCTGCGAAAAGTTCTCGCGCCTCATCGACAATACTGTTTCTTGTTTTCGTTCCTGCCATATCTTAATTCACAATACGCACTCTCAGTGGGAGACAAAAGTATGACAAATAAGCGTAACCGACAAGAGAAAAAAATAAAACCCACATTCACTTGCATATTCCATAAACAACCTCTACCTTTGCACCCGAAACAAACAGACAACATCGCGGAGTGGAGCAGTTGGTAGCTCGTTGGGCTCATAACCCAAAGGTCGTTCGTTCGAGTCGGGCCTCCGCAACTACCGGAAGGAATGCATCGCAAAGACGCATTCCTTTTTTGTGTGTGCTTCCCTGCCAATGTGCCTGTCCAACATCCAACGCCCACATCCAACACCTGTGCCGCAGGCACAATTTTGTTCAACATGTCAAAGATCGCGAGGTTTGCCCCCACAAACCTGTTCAATCTTGCTTTCTCAGACGATTTTCTGCTAACTAAAAGAAAGGGATATTTCCCCGATACCCCTCAACAACCAACGTTCAAAGATAGTAAATTTTTCGGTCCGATGCAAGCTTTTTACGCACTTTTTATCACATTTCTGTACGCTATTTACGCCACTGATACTCAGTAGCCTACGCGTGTCTTGTTGCCTGCGCTAAGTTAGACCATGCATAGCCGCAATGCAACAGATTCGGCAAATAAAGTCTTCAACCGAGTTATCAACCAAAGTGAACTTTTGACAGAAGGTCATTGTGTGGTCTTGCCGAATTTCAGTTTATTTCAGTTTCAGTTTTATTTGTGCAATACACAAGTAATAGACATGAATTTAATACTTATATATATAAATATATATATATATAAATATATATATATATATATATATATATATATAATTTGAGGTCAAGGTTTGCGCTGTGCGCGCACATTACTGAAACTGAAATAAACTGAAATTTTTCAGATGTATAAAAAGCGTAATCGTATGCAGGACGAGGCGAGTTTTATCAGAGAGTAGGCATCGACTGACTTCCATCTACAGCGTGCACAGCCGTCACTATCTCAACAGCATTACATGTTCCATTCCGCGGGTTCGTCATTGCAAAGCGACTGCGTTAGAATGAAGAAAAGCCCCGCGCGCCGCGCGCGAAAGCCTCACCCCCAGCCCTCCCCTAAAGGGAAGGGGGTATTTAAGTCCTTCCCTTCAGGGAAGGATTTAGGATAGGCTTCACCTTCGGGGCACCCTAATAAATAGTTTCCACCGCGTAACGCGCTGTGGCAGCGTTAGTTACAAGCCACCAAAACCAAAGCCGCCGAACTTTCTTAAAAAGGGTATTGCAAAGAGGGTACCCCGTGTCGTATCTTTGCAGTGGCGCCAGAGACAAGAGAGAGAGCGGACAGTTCCCCCCACACCTTCCACTCTCGAAAACAACAACCAACAACGATCATTGACAACTTGAAATCAAAAAAAGAAGACCACACTGTGACTATAGGGTTCAAACCAGAAAAAGGACGAATCAATAGTGGGGTAGGGAAACGTGGCAATGTGAAACGCATCACATGACACGCTTCACATAGCACGCTTTCACGTTGAACATCTGTGTGTCGCACTCAGACTATGATGAGGCGGCGCTGGTGATGGATGTGTCCGAACTCGACGAGGTAGACGGTCTCGTCGACGGTGAGCTCGCGGCCCTGCAGCACGCGTCCGTCGACCCAGT
>CAYXLA010000037.1:0-15532 GCA_964465765.1 uncultured Bacteroidaceae bacterium
CGCGCCACAGGATATGAACAGATTTCATTGTCCCCACAATATTTCTACTGATCCCAAAAGGTTCGTACGTCAGCCCAACACCCAACAACGTAACACATAACACGCAAAACATAACACATTAAAGTCTTATATTCTCGATGGCACTTTCAAACGTTTGCGATGCCACTTTCTTATATAAGACTTGCCCATTTTAAATATAAGACTTTTTCGACGCTGCTAAATATGTACCCGAAAGGCGGTTTTGATGACCATATTCCGGAGATATGTACCCGAAAACGGCAAATCGGGTACATATCCGGGGAATGTGTACCCGATTCTGCGAAATCGTGACCTTATTGCTCGGTTACAATGGTTTCTCCTGCCTGGCTTCCTCCTATCTGGCGATTGAGGAAGAGGTTGAACAGTTTGGTGTTGACGTAGAAGTTCTCGCGACCGACCTTGACTTTCTCGAGAAGTCCTGTCCCAACTATCATTTCAAGAGATTGCCGCCTCTTTAGTCCTTGCGGTACTGTGGCGTGAGGACAAGTAGCGGAATGTCGTTGTGGAACAGCACCTTGCTTGCCATGCCAGGATTGATGAGGCGGGCGAAGATGTTGCGCTTGTAGGACGTGGTGGCTACTATGTCGATGTTGTGCTCACGGATGTAGCTGTCGAGACCCTGTAGCAACTGGTCGTTTGGCAATATGTTGCAGTTGATGTTTAGTCCGGGATATTGGCGACTGAAGTATTCCTTTATGCCAGCCAACTTCACTTCGTTCCATGCATTAGCTGGGTCGTGCGTCAGGTGAAGCAGGTCGATGCTGTAGTTCATAGGGCGGAAGTTGTTTATCAAAGCATCGAAAGCCATGAGGTCGCGCTGGTCAAAACTGGTGAGCAAAGCCATGTGTCCGCCTGCCGAGAAGTCGTGAGGATGGGCATTCACCGGTATAGCCAACACGGGTATATCGGTACGTTCTATGATTTCTGCGGTGACACTGCCCATCGACTCCATGTCTTCACCGCCGGAGCCACGTGTTCCCATGACGATGAGACGTGGCTGAACCTTGTGCGAGTAGCGCAGAATCTCCTCCTCGGGAATGCCGTCGCGAAGTACACAGTGGTACTTCACGTCGGGCAATTCACCGGATTGGATCTTGGATGCAATGCTGTCGGAGAACTTCTTGAGGTCTGCATTGACCTGCGACATGGTTG
Source organism: uncultured Bacteroidaceae bacterium (assembly GCA_964465765.1). Lineage (GTDB taxonomy): Bacteria > Bacteroidota > Bacteroidia > Bacteroidales > Bacteroidaceae > Bacteroides. The sequence goes on from CAYXLA010000037.1 coordinate 1,192, forward strand.
CCTTGATGTCGGCCTCATGGCCGCTGGCAGTCAGACGGAAGAAGTCACCGTACTGCAAGGGGTTAGCATAGATGGGCGTGAAACATACATGCATCAGCACCACCTCTGAGTTTGTTATGGCTGCAAGGTCGAATCCTGCCTCGCAGGCACGTAACGAACAAGCGGAGAAGTCTACAGGTATGAGGACGATGTCTGCGGCAAGTGGCGCAGATGAGTTGGCATCTTCGGACAGCCAGTCGGAACGGTGCATGACTTCGAGCGCACTGCTCATGTCGCATTCGCGTACTTGCACGCGCACGTCAGATGCAGCTATCGGTCGCAGCTGACTGGCATTGTGCAGATGTGTCTCGATGCCTTCGCTCTCGAGCACGCTCTTCAGAATGAGTGCTTTAGAGTAGGTCAGTGTGGCAAGTGTCGTGAATTTGTCGTCCATGGTGTTCCTCCTCTCCTGTTAGTTACCTGTTAGTTGTGAGTCTCTCTCTCTTATTCTCCTGCGTTCTCTTTCAGTATTTCGAGCGCACGGTCGAGCACGGTTGTGTCGTCGATTTCAACTATGCCGCCGTCTGGTCCCGGCTCTATGTGCAGTCCCACACTGCTGCCGTCCTTGTAGTTGTCAGCTCCAAAGAAGTTTCTTACAGTCTCAACGTCCATGTTGAGTTCGTCGGCTATGCGGTGCATGCTCCCTGATGGCAGACTGTCCTTGATACGGCGCAGTTCATTGAATGTGATTTTCTTCATGATTTTAGATGTTTTAGTAAGTTGTTTTTCTTGTGTTGTGTTCTTCGAGTTTAAAAGTAGGCATATTAGGCATAATAACAAAAAATCCGGCAATAAAAATATTATTGTCGGATTAAGATGTGTTGTATAGGGCCTTTTCAGATCACCTCTATGGCTTCTGTGCTGACCCAGCCTTTCTTGCCATCGGCTATGCGTATCTCCTTCCAGCCCTGCATGCTGTCGTCGGTGATGTTGACCTTATGTCCTTCGTGCAGAACAAACAATTCGGTGCCACTATCGCTTGGTGTGCTGCGTACGGTGACACTTGGCTGCATGATGATGGCTTCGTGCCGGTCGACAAGACGATTCATCTGACTGTTGGCGCACACATTGCTGAGGATGCAGAACAAGAGTCCGAGCACGGCAACGGTAAAGCCTATCTTGCGCAGACGTATGTCTCTCGAGAAGAGATAGACGCCAGTGCCTGCCAGCAACAGTATGAAGAAGGCTATGCCCCAACGAGCCCATGCATCGGAGCTGAGGCGGTTGGTGATGGCCTTTATCCATGTCATGAAGAAGATTTCGGAGACTGTGTTCTCGCGGTCGACTGTCTTCGAGCGTGCCAGGTCGAGGTTGAAGCGCACATCGCTGTTGCCCGGACTGAGCAGCAGTGCACGCTCGTAGTTCAGTATGGCATGTGCATAGTCTTGCGTCTTGTAGTAGCTGTTGCCGAGATTGTAGTACACCTCCATGGCTTCGCCATTGCGCAGCAAGGCTTCGTAGATTTGTATGGCAGAGTTGTAGTCTTCGTTCAGGTAGGCACTGTCGCCGGCTTGCTTGGTGACATTGTCCAATGAGTTGTCCATGGAGAACTCCGTCAGGTTGCCAATGCCTGTAGAGTCGCGCAGCAGAGTGTCGGGCTCTGCCTCCTGTGCATGCAGGTCTGTTGCGGTAATGACTGTCAGCAACAGGCCCATGAGCAGATATATGGTGGTCGTCTTTTTCATTATGCTTACTTATTAGTATGGTGTGTCTTGCTTATGGAGCTTTCCATCTTGCCGATGATGTCTATGGCAGCCTTGTACAGACGGTCCATGTTCTGTCCGGGATCACCTGGGGCAAAGCGTGCGAACTCACAGTCGTTGAGCACGCTGGTGAATGTCTGCACCAGTTCTGGTTCAACACCTGACTGGTTCAACTTCTCTTCTATGTTGTCCTTAGAGAGCTGCGACACAGGCATGCTTAGTTTGTCGCCTGCATATCCCCACAGAGCCTTGAGCATCTCATCGTAGAACCGCTCGCTGTCGCCTGCAGCAAGCAGTTTGCCAGCTTGCTTCATGCGCTTCTGTGCCACCTTGTTAGCCTTGCGTGTGCGCACCTTGCTGACATTGGCATTCTCAACAATATGACGACGGAACAGGACGAAGGCCACAATAGCTATAAGCAGCGGAATGATGTAGCACAGCCACCAAGCTACAGTACCGAAGAAGTGGCTGCCACGAGGTTGCAGTTCGACGTCGTTCTGACGGATGAAGTGTATGTCTTCGTTCAGCACCTTCAGGTCTTCCTTGTTGTTGTAGTTGGCAATGGTCTGTGTGGCATTGCCCTCGCCTTTCTCGACATGTAGGTCGTAGTCGGGCGTGGTGAGCGTGCGGTATGTACGCGACTTGATGTCGAAATAGCTGAGGCTGACAGCCGGTATGCGGAAGTCACCTGCACTGCGCGGTATGGCAAGGTACTCTATGGTGATGTTTCCCGACAGACCATCATTGGTAAGTCGGAGCTGATTGTCGGTCTTGGGGTCATAGACCTCAAAGTCGGCAGGGAAGCTGACCTCTGGTGTGGAGATAAGCTTCATGTTTCCTGTTCCACTGATGACGAGCTTCAGCGTAACGGCATCGTTGGTCTTGACACTGGTGCTACTGATGTCGGACGACAGTGTGAATGTTCCCACACCTCCGGAATAGTCGGCAGGCTTGCCTGCTGGCAATGGGTCGACAGTGACTTGTATGCGTGGTGTAGTGATGGTCTTGCGTATCTCGGCATAGCGTGCTCCACCGTTGAAGAAGGCTTCAAACGGATCGTCCACCTGCAAGGCTTTGGCTATTGAGGCATCAAAGCGTGCCGGTTCGATGGCAATCTCTCCCGTCTGTTGAGGGAAGAGTACGAACTGACGATAGATGGTGGTGCGGTAGTTACGGCCACGATAGTGCTCAAGCTCCCACTTGCGGTCGTTGGGCAGTGACACCTCTTGTGACTGGAAGCCTTTGAAGTCGGGCAACTTCACGTTGTCGAAGCCGCGCAGATCTACGTTGGTGTAAATCTTATAGGTCAGCAATATTGCTTCCTGTTCGTAAACCTTTGTCTTGCTGGTGGTGCATGTAATGAACAGGTCGTTGGCAGACACCGTGCCGGCATTGCTATTAGCACTGCTACCCGACGATTGTGTTGTGCCGGAACTGTCGGCAGGGAGTACTTTCACAGTCACTGAGTTCGACACCATGTTCTGTCCGTCGGCGGTGATGGTAGCACCTGGTATGGTGAACGTACCCTCGGTGTTTGCCAGCAGGATGTAGGTGAACGTGATGCTGCTGGTCGATGTGGTCTGTCCGTTGACGATGCTGACACTGCTCTGTGTGGAACGATTCGGCCCCATGAGAACTTCAAAGCCCTTGATGGTTGGCACTTCAAGGTTGCGGGCATTCTGCGTAGTGACGGTATATGTCAGACGGAACTGATCGCCCACCGCCACAGCATCGGGCGCATTGGCAGTAAAGGTCACATTGTCTGCCATGGCGTTAAGCATTGCCATGCAGAGGAATGCGAGTATGGTAAGTATCTTCTTCATCTCTTCTCTCTATGTATGCTTTTTGTCATCACCAGTCTTTCTTCAGCTTGACGCTGCCACGCTGTACCTGCTGACGCTTCACTTTGTCCTGCACGTTGCGTTCGTCCTGCATCACGGCACGTAGCATCTGTTCGGCATTCTCTTGCGACATGTTGTTGTCGTTCTGCTGTTGCTGGTCTTGCTGCTGCTCTTGTTGTTGCTGATCCTGTTGATCCTGCTGCTGGTTCTGTTGTTGCTGTTGTTGTTCTTGTTGTTGCTGGTCTTGTCCACCCCCGCCATTCTGCTGCTGGTCCTTCAGCAACTTCTGACAGAGGGCAAGGTTATAGCGCGTCTCATTATCTTTAGGGTTGTTGCGCAATGCCTCCTTGTAGAACTCTATGGCACGGGCATATTCCTTTGCCGACTGCCATACGACTCCTGCATTGTGGTGTATCTGTGCCAGCTTGCCATGGTCTTTCTCCGTCTTTGCTGCAACCTCATATTCGCTCATCGCTTCCTGTGCCTTGTTCTGGAAGAGCATGGAGTTTCCGAGGTTATAGTGTGCAGCTGTGGATTGTGGATTTGCCTCGAGCGCCTTGCGATAGCTTACCTCTGCATCGACGTATGCACTGTCACGATATTGCTGATTGCCACGGCGCAGGTTGTCGCGTTCAGACTTCTGTGCGCTGGCAGTAGTGCCTGCCGCAAGCAGTATCAGTGCTACCATTGCAGTCCGGCGTGTGAACAGATGCACATTGCGTAGCAGCGGATTCTTCTTCTCCATAATTATCATATCTGCAGCGAGTAGTAATAGTATCAGCCATGCCACAGCCTGGAACTGTTCGTCGAAGTCGGTATAGACCTGTGTCTCAACATCGGCTTTCGCCAGCTTGTTGATGGCATCCTGTATGGCACGTTGTGCGGTGTTGGTGTTGTCGACGTGCACATACACGCCATTGCCTTGCTGTGCCAGTTGCTTGCACATGTCTTCGTTGAGGCGTGTAATGACTATCTGACCGTCTTCAGCACGACGGTAGTCATCGCCTTCGTCGGCAGGAATGGGCGAACCTTCTGTAGAACCTATGCCAAGGACATTGACCTGTATGCCTTTGTCGCGTGCCTGCTCCATGGCTTCGTCCACTCCGGCTTCGTGGTTCTCACCATCAGTGATAAGGATTATGGTCTTGCCGACATCCTCTTGCGAGGTGAAACTCTTCAGTGCCAAATTGAGTGCTTCTCCGATGGCTGTGCCTTGACGGCTTATCATCGATGGTGATATAGACTCGAGAAACATCTTTGCCGATACGTAGTCGGCAGTGATGGGCAGCTGTGTGAAGGCATCACCCGCAAAGATGATGAGTCCTACTTTGTCGTTCTCCATGCGGTCAACGAGCTGCGACACCAGACGCTTCGCCTTCTCCAAGCGGTTTGGCTGAATGTCCTGTGCCAACATGGAGTTTGATATGTCGAGTGCAATCACCACTTCCACTCCCTGTCGCTTCACTGTCTCCAGCCTTGAACCGAACTGCGGACGTGCCAGCAATACTGCAAACAATGCGACAGCTGTCAGCAACAGTGCGAACTTTACATCAGGTCGGTGCTTCGACACTTCAGGCATGAGGTGCGACATCAGTTCGGGATCACCGAAGGTCCGTATGGCCTTACGGCGATGCCAATTGCTGTAGAGATACAGTGCCAACAACAGTGGCACAAGTATCAGCAGATATAAGTATGTGGGTTCTTCAAATCTAAACATATCACCTTATTATATATATAGTGTGTCATCCCAACGTCAGTCCACTTGTCAGCATCGTGTCAAGGAATCTTCTTGAGCAGTGTGTTGCGTAGCACGATGTCGAGCAACAGGCAGACGAAAGCCGCCAGTGCGAACCAGAGGTATTCCTCCTCGCGCTTGCTGTATTCGCGCACGTTGAGCTTTGTCTTTTCCAGTTGGTCTATTTCCTGATATACTTCCTCCAACTTCGAATTGCTTGTGGCACGGAAATAGCTGCCGTCTGTAGTGGAAGCTATCTGTGTCAGCATGTTCTCGTCAATCTCTACTGGAATGTTGACGTATTGCACTCCGCCGCCAACAGGGTAGGGGTATGGCGCTACACCATTTGTGCCTACGCCGATGGTGTAGACCCTTATGCCGAAGCTCTTGGCAATCTCTGCTGCTGTCAATGGAGAGATGTCGCCGCTGTTGTTTGTACCGTCGGTGAGCAATATAATGGTCTTCGACTTGGCATTACTATCCTTCAGTCGTGTCACGGCATTCGCTATTCCCATGCCTATTGCCGTACCGTCTTCGATGAGTCCGCACTTGATGTCCTTCAGCAGGTTGAGCAGTACGGTATGGTCAATCGTCAACGGACACTGTGTATAGCTCTCGCCGGCAAACAGTGTGATGCCAATGTTGTCGTTAGGACGGCTGTTGACAAACTCTGCAGCCACTTGCTTGGCTGCTTCCAGACGATTGGGCTTCAAGTCTTCTGCCAACATACTGGTCGATACGTCTATTGCCAGCATAATGTCAATGCCTTCTACTTCGCTGCTATGCCAGCTGTTGGTGGTCTGTGGACGTGCAACAACTATAATGAGTAGTGCCAATGCCAGGATTCTCAGAGCGAAGGGGACGTGTATCAGGTAGTTGCGCAGTGTCTTGGGTGCACGGCTATAGGCAGTGGTGTCAGACACCTGCACAGATGCCGATGACTTGTGTCGCCGCATCACGTACCACACCACAGCGGGCACTAAAAGCAGCAATAACAACAAATATCCACTATTGGCAAAAACCATATCTATGTTCCTTTCAAGCGAAATAATTGTATAACTCGGAGCATACATAAACAATGCTCCATACCAATACCACAACTACAGCGGCGGCTGCAACGCCAAGCAATATCTTTGTTCGTAGCGGTCGCTTCTCCACTATAGTAATCTCTGTAGGCTCGGGTTTCGTGTTCGGAGCCGGTTGCACCATGGTACGGTTTATGAATCTAACTGCATTCAGCAGGTTCATGTCGTTCTCGTTCATCAATGGAGTGAACTTGGCAAACTTCACCAAGTCTGCCATCTGCAGAAGTCCTTGCAGCTCTGCCATTGCACTGTCATCGTCGACCGACTGCAGGTGTGCTACAATCTGATCGGTAGTCATCTCCATGGCATTGAAGCCGAAGCGTGCCTGGATGTAGCGGCGCAACGTCTCTGTGAGTTGCGTGTAATACTCCTTCTCCCTGCCGTTCTGCCATATCTTCTCCTTCTTGATGCGGTCGATCTCCTTCATCGCCACGTCTTGAGGCAACAGCTTAGGCTCTACCTTCACCTTGCGAATAATAGGCTTGTTGTCGCGCAGACGGCGGATGACATAGACCAGCAGCACTACCAACGGTGCCCAGAGCACTACACATGCAATGGCTAAATACCAGTCTGACCACATGAAGTCGGGCTTCATCACATCCTTCGGTCCGAAGAATGCTTCGGGGTGCAACGTATCTACCGGCATGGAGTAGACCTTCAATGCCAACGGACGCGAGCGGTATGTCTGACTGTCCACCATCACCTCCATCGGCGGCAGATAGTAGAGTGCCGAGTCGAACGATGTAATGGTGTACACCTCTTTTATAATCATGCGCTTGTCGTCGTTGACGTATTGTGTGTCGGGCTTTGCAATGTCCAACACTTCCACGCCACGTACCAGCGTGTCGGCTATCAACGGCATTACAGCATGCTTGTCGGCATCGAGCGACACCTCAAGGTTGATGTGAGCCTGCTCGCCTATCAGTATCTGTAGCGAGTCTATAGTGGCTTCCACGTTCACCTGAGCTCTCATGCCCAGTGCGCTTACAAGCAAGGCCAGTATGGTGAGTATTCGTTTCTTCATGCTTCAACTCCTTTTTGCAAACAGGCTGAGCAGTGCCTTCACGTAATCCTGGTCGGTCCGCACCGATACGCTGTCGACATTGCTATGCGTAAAGGTCTCGTTCAACTGCTCGCGTGTATTGACCCACCAATCGTGGTGTGCACGCCGCACAGCCTTCGACGATGTGTCTATCCACTGCTCGCTGCCGGTCTCTGCATCCCTGACGCGCATCAGTCCCACGGCAGGAAGCTCCTCAAGACGACGGTCGTAGACCTGTATTGCCACAACGTCGTGCTTCTGGTTGGCTATTGTCAGTGCATCGGCGAAAGGCTTGTGGTTGATGAAGTCGGACAAGACAAAGGCAGTGCAACGGCGCTTCATGACGTTCGTCAGATACTGCAACGCCACTCCCATGTCGGTATTCCTGCTTTGTGGATGGAAGTCAATCAGCTCACGAATGATGTAGAGGATGTGCTTGCGTCCCTTCTTTGGCGGGATGAACTTCTCAATCTTGTCCGAGAAGAAGATGACTCCAATCTTATCGTTGTTCTGTATAGCCGAGAAAGCCAGCGTCGCAGCTATCTCTGTCACCATGTCTTTCTTCAGCTGCTTCACCGTTCCGAAGTCCAGACTTCCCGACACGTCGACTACAAGCATGACGGTCAGTTCACGCTCTTCCTCGAACACTTTGACGTAAGGGCGGTGGAAACGTGCCGTCACGTTCCAGTCGATGTCGCGTATGTCGTCGCCGTACTGGTATTCACGCACCTCGGAGAAGGCCATTCCCCTGCCTTTGAACGCCGAGTGATATTCTCCTGCGAAGATGTTGTTTGACAGTCCTTTGGTCTTAATCTCAATGCGGCGAACCTTCTTGATTATGTCTGCCGCTTCCATTAAGGCACCTCTACCTTGTTCAGAATCTTGCTTATTATCTCATCGGATGTCAGGTCGCTGGCTTCTGCCTCATACGACAGACCTATACGATGACGCAATACATCGTGTGCCACGGCACGTATGTCTTCCGGTATGACGTAGCCGCGACGCTTTAAGAAAGCATAGCTGCGTGCAGCCAATGCCAGGCTGATTGATGCTCGTGGAGAACCGCCGAAGCTAATCATGCCTGCCAAGTCGTCCAATCCGTACTTCTCGGGATAGCGTGTTGCAAACACGATGTCGACAATATATCTCTCAATCTTCTCGTCGATGTAGACCTCACGAACCACCTTGCGTGCTTCCAGAATTTCCTCCTTCGTCAGGATAGGCTTCACGCTTACCTTCTCGCCGGATATGTTCTGCCTGATGATGAGCTTCTCTTCCTCAACCTTCGGATAGTCGATTACTACCTTCAACATGAAACGGTCGACCTGTGCTTCAGGCAACTGGTACGTACCTTCCTGCTCGATTGGGTTCTGTGTAGCCAGTACGAGGAAAGGCTCCGGCAGCTTGAATGTCTCGGCTCCGATGGTCACCTGACGTTCCTGCATGGCTTCCAGCAATGCACTCTGCACCTTTGCAGGAGCACGGTTTATTTCGTCTGCCAGCACGAAGTTGGCGAATACCGGTCCCTTCTTAACCTGGAAGTTCTCGTCCTTCTGGCTGTATACCATGGTTCCTATAACGTCGGCAGGCAGAAGGTCGGGAGTGAACTGTATGCGGCTGTATTTGGCATCGATGAGTGATGCCAGCGTCTTGATGGCCAGTGTCTTTGCCAGTCCTGGAACGCCTTCGAGCAGCACGTGTCCGTCAGACAGCAAGCCAATCAGCAGTGATTCGACGAGGTGCTGCTGACCGACAATCACCTGATTCATGCCAGCAGTCAGGTCTGTGACGAATGTGCTTTGTCTCTCTATCCGCTCGTTAAGCTCGCGGATATCAATAGTATTTGCCATAATTGCTTTACTTGTTTATATTTCTGTTCTTTTTCTCTTTCGGTGTTCAAAAATACGGATTTACGCCTTACGTTGCAACATCAGCGTGTTTCGAACACTTGTTCTAAATTCTTATTAAGCATTTTTCAAAATGCTTTAACCTTTATGCGAGCGTATCAGCTCATTTGCTCACCAAGCGCGGAATCTGCAGTTCAGTGCCTACAGGCACGCTGTCAGGGTTCTTTATCTTGCTCTTGTTGTAGTCTACGATGTATGTGTAGAACGACCTGCCGCCATAGAAGTGAGCGGCGATGTCCGACAGCGACTCGCCTCGCTTCACGGTGTATGTCGCCAGCACTCCATTGGGCTTGTAGCTTGTTCCGGCTGTCAGCCTCTGCACGTTGATGGCTTCTTTCACCACAGGCTCCTGCTTCGGCTGTGTTGTTGCGGCAGTCGTGTCGGCTGCTGCAGGCTGTGCGGCTGCCTCTTTCGTCTCTACAGCTCCGGTCGTGGCGACTTCTGCATCGGCTTGTCCGACAGCTGCTTCGCTGCCATCTGCCGACTCAGTGTTCTCTATTTGTTGTTCCTGAGTATCTTCTTTGCCCGATGTGAAGTCGGGATAGTACAGATATGCCACGAAACCGATGCATCCCAGTATCACTATCATGGCGAGTATGGCGAGAATGGGCACTGACGAAGACTCCGCCTTGCGTGCAATCTCGCGCTTCTTCTTATCGCTCAGCATCAGTTCTGCCACGCCAGTCGACGGCTGACTTGTTGCAGCTGGTGCTTGTGGCTCTGCAGTTTCCTCGGTCTTTTCCTGCGGATTTGACTCCTCAACGCCGTGGCTTTCGTTGTCTAATCCCGTGGATTCCTCGGTCTCTTCCTGTGGGTTTGGCTCTTCATCCGACAGCGTTACATCGTCTGTTCCTGTGGATTCCTCGGTTGAGGCTTCATCGGGAGCAGGCTCTTCTGCTACAGGACTGTCGAGTACCACAGTCTCAAAAGCCGAGAAAGGCTTATTGACAGCATCTTTCAGCGTCGGGTCGGGAGTGAACGAAACACGGTTATGTCCCTGTATTTCGATGTGTTCACCGGTATTCACATCCACGCTCTCACGGGCGTCTACCTCTATGAGTTTGAATGTTCCGAAGCCTTTTATCTTGACGTACTTGTCGCGCTCCAACGCCTCGGCAATAAGTACGAAGAAGTCTCTCACGAAGCTCTCAGCATTGCGCCGGCTCATGCCGTGGCTCTCTGCCAGCTCGTCTGTAAGGTCCTGCATGTTAAGTCTATCGTTCATGGCGTCTCTGTTTTGTGTTCCTTTTTGTCGTGCACTCTATTTATTTCAGCCGTTCCTTTAGTGCTGCCGATGGCTTGAAGCCCAGCACAAGTCTTGGCGGCACCAGCATGCGCTGTTGTGTCACGGGGTTGACCGTCACCAGCTCCATACGTTTTCTGACCATAAACGAGCCGAATCCTTGTATGCTGATGGTGTCGTTGTCTTGCCAACGGCGTGTCATCAGCATTGCCAGCGAAGCAATGGTGCGTGCTGCCTCCTGCGGTGTAAGACCTTGTCTCTTCGCCAGTTCTGTTGTGAAATCCTTGCTCGTCACGGTCTATGGTCTTATCTCTTCTAGTTGTCTGCAGCTGTCCCTTCTACGCAGCCGAAGAGGTCGTAGTCTTCCGAACCTGTTATGCGTACGTTGTAGAAGCTGCCGATATTTAACTTCGGTTGTCCGCTCTTGTCAATAAGCACCTCGGGGTCTACCTCCGGCGAGTCAAACTGTGTGCGTCCAACGTAGTAGTCCTGCTCTTCGCGGTCGATGATGACGCGCATCACGCTGCCTATCTTCTCTGCATTCAGCTCTGCCGATATGCCTTCCTGTATCTCCATGAGTTCGTCCAGGCGTCGTTGCTTCACCTCTTCGGGAATGTCGTCCGTGTAGTTCAGTGCAGCAAACGTGCCTTCTTCCTCAGAGTAGGTGAATGCTCCCATGCGGTCGAAGCGCACCTTGCGCACGAAGTCCTTCAACTCCTCGAAGTCTTGCTCGGTCTCACCCGGATGTCCCACCATGAGTGTCGTGCGGATGTTTATGCCCGGCACTTCGCGACGCAGTGCGTCGATGAGCTGATATGTCTGCTCTTTGGTGACGTGACGACGCATGCGGCTCAGCATATTGTCGCTGATGTGTTGCAGTGCGATGTCGAGATACTTGCACACGTTAGGACGCTCGCGCATGACGCGCAGCAGGTCCATTGGGAATTGCGACGGATAGGCATAGTGCAGTCTTATCCACTCCACGCCAGGCACATCGGCAATGCGCTCCACCAGTTCGGCAATCTTCTGCTCGTGGTATAGGTCCATGCCGTAGAAGGTCAGCTCCTGTGCTATTACCTGCAGCTCCTTCACGCCACGGCTCACAAGCTCCTTCACCTCGTCGATGATGTCGTCCATGGGGCGCGATATGTAGCGTCCTGTTATTATGGGAATGGCGCAGTAGGAACACATGCGGTCGCAGCCTTCGGCAATCTTCAAGTATGCATAGTGACGTGGCGTCGACACCAAGCGCTCGCCATACAGCTCCTTCTTGGGGGCTTCGCCGAGGTCGTTGAGCAGTTCTTTCCAGTCGAATTTGCCGTAGAACTTATCCACCTCGGGTATCTCCTCCTCGAGCTCTTTACGGTAGCGTTCCGACAGACACCCCATGACAATCAGCTTCTTAAGTCGTCCTCGCTGCTTGGCATCGACAAAGCTCATGATGGTGTCGATGCTCTCTTCCTTGGCTTGGGCTATGAAGCCGCAGGTGTTTATCACGGCAATGTCGGCATGCGGGTTCTCCGGATCGTGTGTAACGTCGTAGCCGGCAGCATTCAGCATTGCCATCAGTCTCTCCGAGTCTACCAGGTTCTTCGAGCATCCCAATGTTATTACGTCTATGGTCTTGCGCTTCATGCGTCAATATGTGTCTGTTGGTCTGTTTCTTTAGTTTGTCTTGCTGTCGCCGAAGAGTGAATCGACGAACTCTTCGCGGCGGAACACCTGCAGGTCTTCCATTCCTTCGCCGAGTCCGATGTATTTCACGGGAATCTTGAACTGGTCTGATATGCCAATCACTACTCCGCCCTTGGCTGTTCCGTCGAGTTTTGTCACAGCCATTGCCGTCACTTCTGTTGCTTTAGTGAACTGCTTTGCCTGCTCGAAGGCGTTCTGTCCTGTCGAACCGTCGAGTACAAGCAGCACTTCCTGCGGAGCATCGGGCTTGACCTTCTTCATCACGTTCTTTATCTTCGACAGCTCGTTCATGAGGTTTATCTTGTTGTGCAAGCGTCCTGCGGTGTCTATTATCACCACGTCAGCCTTGTTTGCCACGGCAGACTTCAGCGTGTCGAATGCCACCGAAGCAGGGTCTGAACCCATCTGTTGCTTCACCACAGGCACGCCAACACGCTTGCCCCATATCTCCAACTGCTCTACGGCAGCTGCACGGAAGGTATCTGCCGCACCGAGCCATACGCTCTTGCCTGCCTTCTTGTACTGATAAGCCAGCTTGCCAATGGTTGTGGTCTTGCCGACACCATTGACGCCGACCACCATTATTACGTATGGGGTGCTGGGCAGAGGAGCCTCGAAGTCGTCGGCATCGGAGGTGTTGTTTTCCGTGAGCATGGCAGAAATCTCTGAGTGCAATATGCTGTTGAGCTCGGCTGTGCCCATGTACTTGTCGGCAGCTACGCGCTGCTCTATGCGCTCAATAATCTTCAGTGTCGTGTCCACGCCCACATCGGATGTTATGAGTGCTTCCTCGAGGTTGTCGAGCACACTGTCGTCGACCTTCGACTTGCCTGCTATAGCTCGTGCCAGTTTGTCGAAGAATCCGCGTTTGGTCTTCTGCAGACCTTTGTCCAGCGTCTCTTTCTTCTCCTTACTGAAGAGTCCAAAAAATCTCATATATGTCCTTTAATCTTAAGGTGGGTACTATAATTCCCACAAAATTCTACAATCCCCACAAAGGTAGTGCAAGCCTCTGACAAAACAAAACTAAAAGAGGCAAGCTCCGCTGTCGGTGGTTATGCCAGACCGTGCGGAGCTTGCCTTGTTGTTCTTTAGTCAGTGTCGTCGTCTTGTGGCTTTAGCCTCGGTGTCGACGTGTGCAGTATCTTCCAGTGGTGACTTTTACTTCTTGAAGAAGTCCTGTACCTTCTCGTTCAGTACCATTTGCTCGTCAAAGACATAAGCACCGGTCTTCGGAGACTTCACCATCTTGATGACCTTGGTGTATGCACGACCCTCCTTTGAGCCTTCGTGCAGTGTAGCGACTGTTTTCTTTGCCATAGTCTCTTATGCTGTTATTTCGTTAGTGTTCCGTTACTTAATCTCTTTGTGAACCGTCATTCTCTTCAGGATGGGGTTGTACTTCTTCAGCTCCAGTCTCTCCGGGGTGTTCTTCTTGTTCTTGGTGGTGATGTAGCGTGATGTGCCGGGCAGGCCGCTCTCCTTCATCTCTGTGCACTCAAGGATAACCTGTATTCTGTCGCCTTTTGACTTCTTAGACATAGTGCTTTCTCCTCTCTCTACGTGTGTTGTTTCTTGTTAACCAATTACTTTTACCGACTTCCAGTCGCAATAGCCTTTGCTTACGGCGTTCTTCAGCGCAGCGTCCAAGCCTATCTTGTTAATCAGGCGCAGACCGTTAGCGCAAATGTTCAGCCTGATCCAGCAGTCCTCTTCAACATAGTAGAACTTCTTTGAGAACAGGTTCAAATCAAAAGTCCTTTTCGTTCTTCTCTTTGAGTGCGACACGTTGTTTCCGCTCATCGCCTTCTTACCGGTAATCTGACAAATCTTCGACATCTCTATTTATGTATTTTTATTATTCAGAAAATGGCGCTTCATAGAAGCAGGGTGCAAAGTAACTACTTTTTTGATTACCCGCCAAAGTTTTTTATAAATAAATGTCACAGCCTGATTTGTACGGCGCTAAATGGTGTCAGCAGATATATAATAGTGGTGACGGTATAATCTCCCTACAAAAATGTCTACAGATAGCTGCAATGCCTTCTGAG
>CAYXLA010000038.1:0-6841 GCA_964465765.1 uncultured Bacteroidaceae bacterium
AAATTTACTATCTTTGAACGTTGGTTGATGAGGGGTATCGGGGAAATGCCCCTTTCTTTTGGGTAGCTAAAAATCATTTTGAGTAAACAAGATTGAACAGGTTTGTGGGGGCAAACCTCGCGATCTTTGACATGTTGAACAAATCGTGTCTACGGCACAGGTGTTGGGGTGTTGGATGTTGGGGTAACCTGTTTTTTCCCGTCGAGGCATTGTGCGGTGTGGGGTTTGCACTATATTTGCTCAAACAAAATAAAACGCGAGACCCCATGTACGGAACGATATTGGCAGTGGATGACAACCACGAGATTCTGACGGCGCTGAAGATCTGTCTGCGCAGCACCTTCAGGCGCGTGCTGACGCTAGACAGTCCGGAACGCATACTGACGGTGATGCAGCAGGAGGCCGTGGACATCGTGCTGCTGGACATGAACTTCGTGGCTCCGGTGACGGGGAGCTGTCCGTCGACGACAGGCGGCGCCACCGTGACATACGCGCCGGACACCGGTCGCGAGGGGCTACTGTGGCTGGGGGCAATCAAGAAGCGGCACCCGAATACGCCGGTGGTGCTGATAACGGCATACGCCGACGTGCACCTGGCGGTGAAGGCGCTGAAGAGCGGTGCGGCAGACTTCATCACGAAGCCATGGGACAACGAGGAGCTGCTGCGCAAGCTGAAGGATGCCATAGATGCAACGACGGACGTGACGCCGCTGGACGAGGTGGAGGCGCAACACATCAGGCTGGCGGTGGATCAGTGTCACGGCAACATCAGCCGCGCTGCGGAGATGCTGGGCATTACGCGGCAGACGCTGTATGCGAAGATGAGGAGATACGGCTATGGGGACGCTTAGCATGACGACGGCGGTGGCACTGGCAGCAGTGGCGGCGGTGGTCTTGGTCCTCTTGGTGACGGCTGTGGTGGTGGCACGGCGGCAGCGGAAGCTGCGGCTGAGGGCATGGCTGATGAACGAGGCTGTGCGCAACCGTGACTTCTCGTTCCGCCTGCCGGTGCGCGGTCTGCTGAGCGGCGAGCGTGCTATGCAGGAGACGCTGAACGGCTTCAGCGGTGAGATAGGACAACTGCTGGCAGCGAACGAGGTGCAGTCGTGGCAACGGCTGACGCGGGTGCTGACGCACGAGATCATGAATGCGCTGACACCGATAAACAGCATCAGTCAGGCATATCTGTCGGACCCCGCGATGAAGGGCAGCCAGTATGAAGACGGTCTGTTGGCGATACAGCGCACGGGAGCGTCGCTGTCGGCATTCGTAGACAGCTATCGCAAGCTGGCGCAACTGCAGAAGCCCCAGCTGCAGGCGGTGCACCTGGCGGAGTTCGTGGCGAGCGTGACGCCGCTGTATCCGGACCTGCAGTGGAGCGTCGTCATACCAGAGGACGTGTGCGTGAAGATGGATGCGGGGATGATGCGGCAGGTGCTGCTGAACACGACGAAGAACGCCATAGAGGCGGGAGCGACGAGGATGGATGTGCGATGGGCAGGAGCGGCAGATACGGGGCAGCAGCGCGACCGACTGCTGGTGAGCAACGACGGTGCGATGATAGCGGCGGACGTCAGACGGGAGATGTTCATCCCCTTCTTCACGACGAAGAGCGGCGGCAGCGGCATCGGGCTGTCGCTGTCACGACAGATGATGGTGGTGCAGGGCGGCAACATCGTGCTGGCAGAGTACCCCGTAGCTGGGTTTAACACTACGTTTGAGTTGCTCTTTCATCCGCGGAACTTAGACGGAACTTAAACGGAGATATATGAAAACGTGAAATAGTCATGTCCTGTGGCGCGTGTACCTCTCCGAGGCACGAGGTTGGGATATTCCACATACCCCAGTCTGCGACTGGGCTTTACTCGTTAGTGTACCTCTCCGAGGCACCACGGCTTGATTGGACATCAGTGTGATATGCGGTCTTGCGAGTGTGTCTGCGCTATAGGACGTGGTGTCCCGACGGGACACAATTTTGCATAACCCCGGACTAAGCGAAGCGCAGTCTGGGGCCAACATAGTAATCATCATATCGTGCCTCGAAGAGGTACATACATGAAAGACTTGAATGTTTTTATGTGTTATGTTGAGATTTTGCCCACATAACACGCAACACGCTTAACGCAACACGTAAGTAACCCAACACCCAACACCCAACACCCAACACCCAACACCCAACACCCAACACCCAACACCATGAAAGTAGTTCTTGCAATAGATTCGTTTAAGGGATGCCTGACCTCTGCCGAGGCGGAGGAGGCTGTTGCCGCTGCCCTGGAGGGGCGCGGCGTGGACTGCGTGAAGCTACCGATGAGCGACGGCGGCGACGGCATGCTGGATGCCTTCGCGAGTGCGATGGGCGCACGGACGGTAGAGGTGCGTGTGCTGGACCCGCTGCTGCGTCCCATCACGGCACGCTACGCCATTGCTCCCGACGGCACGGCAATCATCGAGACGGCACAGGCTTGCGGACTGCACCTGATGAGTCCTGAGGAGCGGCGGCCGCTGGTGGCGACGACATACGGCGTGGGAGAACTGGTGGCACACGCACTGAAGGCGGGATGCCAGCGCTTCATCATCGGACTGGGAGGCAGCGGCACGAGCGACTGCGGACGCGGCATGCTGCAGGCGCTGGTGCAGATATTCGCCAAGGGGGAGACGATAGACCGAGTGCTGGAGATGCCCGCGCTGCGGGAGTGCCACTTCACGCTGGCAAGCGACGTGCGCAATCCGCTGTACGGCGCGGAGGGTGCTGCGGCGGTGTACGGTCCGCAGAAGGGTGCTACGGCGGAGGCGGTGGCAACGCTGGACCGACAGGCACGGCTGTTTGCGGAGATGTCGGCACGCCACTTCGGACGCGACTGCTCACAGCTGCCAGGCGCAGGAGCGGCAGGCGGACTGGGGTATGCCTTCATGGAGTATCTGGGGGCGGAGACGACGTCGGGGGCAGACCTGCTGCTGGACCTGCTGGACTTCGACAGCATGCTGACGGAGGACACGGTGGTGATCACCGGCGAGGGGCATGCCGACCGTCAGACGCTGATGGGGAAGCTGCCGGAGCGGGTGCTGCGACGTGCTGCGAAGCACGGGGTGCCGACGGTGCTGCTGGCAGGACGCGTGGACGACCGCGAGGCGCTGCTGCAGGCAGGCTTCCACCGCGTGGAGTGCATCACACCCGCCGACATGCCGACGGAGGAGGCGCTGAAACCGGAAACGGCGAAAGACAATCTTCGGTGTTGGGTGTTGAGTGTTGGGTGTTGAGTGTATGTCCCATACCTGTCACGTAACACGTTGCACGCTTCACGTTCTGTATTTGCCTCTTCGAGGGTGCGCGGCACACTCCTATTTTCCCCAGTCTGAGCTATGCTTAGGCTGGGCTTTTTTTCGTAAATTTGCAGCTATAGATACAGGAAAGGAGCTACAGATTTATGGATAAGACTGAAGACAAGCAGAAGTGGAAGACGCTGAGCAGCGAATACCTGATACGGCGTCCGTGGCTGACAGCACGACGCGACGAGGTGCAGCTGCCAAACGGTAAGATCAACCACGAGTACTACGTGCTGGAATATCCCGATTGGGTGAACGTGATTGCCGTGACACGCGACGGCTGCATCCTCATCGAGCGGCAGTACCGGCATGCGCTGGACGAGGTGGGCTTTGAGATTGTGGCAGGAGTGATAGAGAAGGGCGAGACACCGCTCGAGGCTGCCAAGCGCGAGCTGATGGAGGAAACGGGCTACAGCGGCGGCACGTGGCAGCAGCTGATGACCATATCGGCAAATCCGAGCACGACGAACAATCTGACGCACTGCTTCGTGGCGACGGACGTGGAGCCTACAGGCACACAGCACCTGGACGAAACGGAGTATCTGCAGGTGACGCCGATAAAGGAGGAAGAGGTGTTCAAGATGCTGGTCGACGGCACATTCCGCCAGTCGCTGATGATTGCCCCGTTGTGGAAGTACTTCTACCTTAAACGAGGTGTTGGGTGTTGAGTGTTGGGTGTTGGGTGTTGGGTGTTGCGTGAAGATATTGTCCACATAAAACATAACACATAAAACATAACACGCGTGCCGGAGGTACGAAACGTCAGTTTCTGACTGCGTGGCGGCGGAAGTAGGGCAAGGTGACGGCGACAAACATCAAGAGTCCTGCCACTGCTGCTGCGGCAGCATGGAGGAAGATGGCGTCGCTATCCATGAGGCGGAAGGCTACGGACATGCCGACGAGCAGTCCGGCATTGACAGCCATGTAGCACGTGGCGTTGGCTGTGCTGCGCTGGCAGTGGTGCGAGAGCTTGACGAACATGCGCGTCAGCGGCATGATGACTGCAGAGAGCAATGCCATGACCACAAACACAATCTTGTTGCCACCGATGGCAAGCGGTGCCAGCAGCCCGGCAACGAAGAAGAGGATGCCGACATTGAGGAACAGCACCCACGCCCGTGGCAGGAAGAAGCGGTCCATGCTGACGAGGCTGACGCCCACAGGCGCTCTGAATGCCACATAGACACGACCGACTAACAGGGCTGCCACCAGCAATGCACCGGCAGCGACATAGACGCACGTCTCGAAGCCCCACAGACGGAAGAAGCCCGTCGCCAGACCAGTGCCGACGAGCAGTCCGACGCATGCCGAGAGTGAATAGGCGCGGTTGGCAGCACTGCGACGGCTCGACTCCGTGATGTCGATGCTCACCGTGATGCCAGACGCAGAAGCAGTGGCGTAGCACGCTCCGGCAGCTGCCATGAGCACAAGCAGCAACACGCTGCTGTCTGCCACGAGCATGGCGGCACAACACACCGCCAGCAGCACCGACGAAAGCATGAATACATATTTGCGCTTATAGGTGTCGCACAGCCACGCATTGAACAAAGCCGCTGCCACACAGCCCACAGCAAAGGATGCATATCCCCACCACGCCTCACCGACAGGGGCATCAAAGCGGCCTGACATAAAGAAAGGCAACAGCGGGAGGACCATGTAGAGGGCCGCATGAAGGAGCATGTTGGCAGTGCACATGCGCACGAAGTCGTGCGTCAGGAGTCTGTCGAAAGTCTGATTTCTCATTGCGAAAGTTATATACCCCAACTCTATAGCAGGCGTGCACACGGAATGGTGACGGCACGCTCTGTCGCTTTAAGGGACGGCAAAGGTAATAACTTTTCGGCTATGGCTGTACGAACTCGCGAATGAAGTAGCGATGGACTGCGGTGTCGGCGTCGAGCTCGGGGTGGAAGGCAGTGACGAGAGCGGCATCCTGACGAGCAGCGACGATGTGTCCGTCGACGGTCGCCAGCACGTCCACGCCGTTGCCAACAGCGCTGATGTAGGGTGCACGGATGAATGTCATCGGGACAGTCTGCCCCACCCCCGCCATCGGAGCTTCGGTATGGAAGCTGCCCAGCTGCCTGCCGTAGGCATTGCGGCGCACGCTGATGTCCATGATGGCGAGCCGCCGCCGTGCTTCCTCGTCCTCGACATGGCGTGCCAGAAGAATCAGTCCGGCACAGGTGCCGAAGACGGGCAGTCCAGCCAGCAGGTCGGCACGGATGGGGTCGAACAGCTGCAACTCGTCGAGCAGCTTCAACATGACCGTGCTCTCGCCTCCAGGAATTATCAGTCCGTCCTTGAGCGCATCCCAGTCGGAACGCTGCCGCACCTCGAAGCACTCCACGCCAAGTTCGCGCAGACGATGCTCATGCTCCGCAAAGGCTCCCTGCAGAGCCAATACCGCTATCTTCATCGGATTGGTGTTTCTTGTTATATACGCCGTACCGCTCACTTGCCGCGTTCTGCCATGAGCAGCGAAATCTCCTGCTCGTTGATGCCCACCATGGCTTCGCCAAGGTCCTCGGACAGCTCTGCGAGCTTCTGCGGGTCGTTGTAGTTCGTCACCGCCTGAACGATGGCGGCGGCACGCTTTGACGGATTGCCCGACTTGAAGATGCCAGAGCCGACGAACACGCCTTCAGCTCCAAGCAGCATCATCAGCGCAGCATCGGCAGGTGTCGCCACGCCTCCTGCGGCGAAGTTCACCACCGGCAGCTTGCCATGATCGTGGACGTAGCGCACGAGGTCGAGCGGTGCCTGCAGCTGCTTCGCTGCCTCGAAGAGCTCGTCGACAGACATCGACGTCAGTCGGCGTATCTCGCTCTGCATCAGCCTCATGTGGCGCACAGCCTGAACCACATCGCCCGTGCCGGGCTCGCCCTTGGTGCGAATCATCGTGGCACCTTCGGCAATGCGGCGTAGCGCTTCGCCAAGATTGCGTGCTCCACAGACAAACGGGACACGGAACTGCGTCTTGTCGATGTGATAGACGTCGTCGGCAGGCGACAGGACCTCGCTCTCGTCGATGTAGTCGATGTCGATTGCCTGCAGAATCTGCGCTTCGGCGATGTGTCCGATGCGGCATTTTGCCATCACCGGAATGCTGACCGCCTCCTGTATGCCGCGTATCATCTTCGGGTCGCTCATTCGCGAAACGCCTCCAGCAGCGCGTATGTCTGCCGGAATGCGCTCGAGCGCCATCACTGCACACGCTCCTGCATCCTGCGCTATTCGCGCCTGTTCGGGAGTGGTCACGTCCATAATCACACCGCCCTTCAGCATCTGCGCCAGGTTGCGGTTGAGTGTCTGTCTGTCTTCTGTCATGATGTCTTTATCTATTAATGTTTCGTCTTGGAATTAGGTTATAATATATATGTAAATCGTTTTGGAATTAGGTTATAATATATATGTAAATCGTCTTGGAATTAGGTTATAATATATATGTAAATCGTCTTGGAATTAGGTTTTCTTGTATTTGCTCGGAGCGGTGCCCGTCATCTTCTTGAAG
>CAYXLA010000038.1:6941-14045 GCA_964465765.1 uncultured Bacteroidaceae bacterium
TTGGAATTAGGTTTTCTTGTATTTGCTCGGAGCGGTGCCCGTCATCTTCTTGAAGAAGGAGGTGAAATGCGCCTGCTGCTTGAATCCCAGCTCGTATGCCACTTGCTGCACGGTGTGTCTGCCATCGTCGAGCAGCGTCTTGGCTTGTGCTGCCAGGAACTCGTCGATTAGCATCTTGGGCGTCTTGCCTGCCGTGCGGCGCGTCACCTGCAGCAGGTAACGGCTGCTGACGTTCAGCTGTTCAGCATAGAAGCGCACGTCGCTGCTGGTGCGGTAGTGTGTCGCTATGAGGTCGACAAACTGGTTGTACAGCTCTGCACCACGTCCTTCAAGATGACGTGCGTAGGCAATCTGCTGATTGATGTAGCTCTTGGCTTTCGCCACACTGTCGGCAATGCCGTTGCCGAGAGCCAGATATGTGGCTATCGCTGACGACAACGTTCCACCGATGCCGTGGAGTGCCGTGGACATCACAGGCGAGGAGTAGAACACAGGGCTGTCGGCAGCATCGGCAGTGAGCAGAATGTCGGTGCTGGTGCCCGGGAAGAGGCGGCTGTCCTGAAGCAGCACCGCCTTGCAGCCCATACCCGTCAGTGTGCGGGCAGCGTCGACAAGATCCTTCTGCGTGCTGACGTTGCGCTCCAGCAGCAGCTGTGCCGTCTCACGGTCGAGCACCACCAATGTGCAGAGTCCTAGGAGCCGCTGACGGATGCGTTGAGCCACGTCTGCCGTCATGAGCACATCGCCGGAGGCAGACACGGCGATAGGGTCGTAGACCACATACCGCGGAGCATAGCGCCGCAGGGCAGCCTCAACAGCATCGGCCACGGCAACACTCCGCACCATGCCCACCTTGACTGCCACAGGCTGAACATCGTCCATGATGGCTTCAATCTGTCCTGCCACAATGTCGGCGGGCAGGTCGAAGAAGTCCTGTATGCCCAGGGTGTTCTGTACCGTGACCGACGTAATGGCAGACACGGCATAGCCTCCCAGCGCAACAATGGTCTTGATGTCCGCCTGTACGCCTGAACCGCCAGTGCTGTCGGAGCCCGTCACGGTCAGAATCGGAATGTTCAGTCTGTTGTCCATCTTTCTCCAGGTGAATGTTCGTCCTTTTTTTGGTGCGACAAAGGAAAAGTAAATCGAGGCAATAAAAAAACGGAGTTCCTTTTTTGGCAAGCGAAACGCACGTTTACGTAAAAGAAAAGTTTCCACTACGAAAAAGAAAAGTTTCCTAACTTTGCGCATGTATAGAACGAAAAAGACGCACGAAGGGAGAAACATAATGTACAACTTTGACACTATCATAGAACGTCGTGGCACCGGCGCATTGAAGACAGACTCACTGAAGGAACGCTACGGACGCGACGACATCATGGGACTGTGGGTTGCCGACATGGACTTCGCCACACCATCATTCATCACAGATGCACTGAAGCAGCGCATGGAGCACCCCATCTTCGGCTACACCATTGAGCCGGACGACTATTGGCCCAGCGTCATGGACTGGCTGAAGAGCCACCATGGATGGCACGTCGAGCGCGAATGGCTGACATATATTCCGGGCATCGTGAAGGGCATCGGAATGGTGATAAACCGCTTCCTGAAAGAGGGCGATAAGGTCATAGTGCAGCCGCCCGTCTACCATCCGTTCCGCCTCGTGCCCGAGGACAACGGCTATGAGGTGGTCTACAATCCGCTACATGAGAATGCCGACGGCACCTACTCCATGGACTTCGACAATCTGGAGCACGTCTGCGACGACAAGTGCAAGCTTCTGATACTTAGCAATCCGCACAATCCGGCAGGCATCGTCTGGGACGTGGAGACACTGCGCCGGCTAGCGCACTTCTGCTACACACACGGACTGCTCGTGATTAGTGACGAGATACATTGCGACATGGCTCTATGGGGACTGAAGCACACGCCTTTTGCTACCGTCAGTGAAGAAGCAGCGCAATGCAGCATCACGTTCGGTGCACCGAGCAAGACATTCAACATTGCAGGCATCGTGAGCAGCTTCTGCATCGTGCCCAACAAGCAGATACGCGACAAGTTCTACGGTTGGCTGACTGCCAACGAGCTGAACGACCCCGGACTGTTTGCCCCGATAGCCACGACAGCAGCTTTCCGTCACGGCGAGCAGTGGCGGCAGGAGATGCTGCACTACATCGAGGGCAACGTGCTGTTCACAGAAGACTATCTGAAGAATAACATTCCCGCGATAAAGGCCCTGCGCCCGCAGGCATCGTTCCTCGTCTGGCTGGACTGCCGCGGACTGGGACTGAATCACGACGCTCTGAACGATCTGTTCGTGAACCATGCACGTCTGGCACTGAACGACGGCGAGATGTTCGGTAAGGAGGGACGCGGCTTCATGCGACTAAATGTGGCGTCACCGCGCAGCATGCTCAAGGAGGCTCTCGACAGGCTGAAGGCCGCCGTGGACGCAATGAAGTGATAGGAATGCACTCATATATATAAATAGAGCGCACTCATATATATAATATGTATAAAGGACAAGTATTATGACTATCGGATTGTTTGTGCCATGCTATGTGGATGCACTGTATCCCGAAGTTGGCGTGGCGACCTATAAGCTGCTGAAGCATCTGGGACTTGACGTTAGTTACCCCGAGAAGCAGACCTGTTGCGGACAGCCAATGGCGAATGCAGGTTTCGAACACATGGCTAAGCCTTTGGCGCAGAGCTTCGACGAGATGTTCGGCAAGTTCGACTATGTCGTGGCGCCGTCGGCATCGTGCGCCGCTTACGTCAAGCTGTATCACCCCACCCTGCTGCCCGAAGGACACAAGTGTGAGGCTGCCGGCAAGACCATGGACATCGTGGAGTTCCTTCACGACGTGGTGAAGGTCAAGGAGCTGCCGTCGGAATTTCCGCACGTCGTCAGCGTCCACAACTCGTGCCACGGCGTGCGCGAGCTGCATCTGGCATCACCGTCGGAGCAGAACGTGCCGCGCTTCAACAAGGTCATAGACCTGCTCAAGCTGGTCAAGGGCATAACGGTGAAGGAGCCGGAACGACGCGACGAGTGCTGCGGCTTCGGCGGCATGTTCTCGATAGAAGAGCCACATGTCAGCACGCGAATGGGACAGGACAAGCTGGAACGCCACATGGCAACCGGAGCAGAATACATCACCGGACCTGACAGTTCGTGCCTGATGCACCTACAGGGCATAGCGAAGAAGCAGCACAAGGACATTAAGTTCATCCATGTAGCACAAATTCTTGCAGCAGGACTATGAGCACACTACATTCAAAGGCCGCACGCGCCTTCACGGCCAACAAAGAGAAGACGACATGGCACGACCAGACATTCTGGTCGGTCAGAGAAAAGCGCGACAACATGGCTCACGGACTGCCGGAATGGGAGGAGCTGCGGCAGCTTGCCAGTGACATAAAGCAGCACACCGTAACCCATCTTGCCGACTACCTCGAGCAGTTCAGCAGCAATCTGGAGAAGAACGGCGTCCACGTGCTCTGGGCAAAGGACGCACAGGAGTTCAACGAGACCGTGCTCGACATACTGAACCGCCACAGCGTGAAGAAGATGGTGAAGAGCAAATCCATGCTGACGGAAGAGTGCGGGATGAACGACTACCTGGAACAGCACGGCATTGACGTGGTGGAGACCGACCTTGGCGAACGCATCCTCCAGCTGCTGCATCAGAAGCCAAGCCACATAGTGATGCCCGCCATACACCTGACACGTCAGGAAGTGGGACGCATGTTCGAGGAGAAGGGCATCAGCAAGGAGAAGGGCAATTATGACCCGACATACCTGACAGCCTGTGCCCGTGTGCACCTGCGCAACGAGTTCATCGAGGCAGGAGCAGGCATGACAGGCTGCAACTTCGGCGTTGCCGCCACGGGCGACGTGGTGGTATGCACCAACGAGGGAAATGCCGACATGAGCACCAGCGTGCCAAAGCTGCACATCGTGGCGATGGGCTTAGAGAAGATTGTGCCCGACTACGACTGCCTGGCAGTGTTCCAACGGCTGCTGTGCCGTTCGGCGACGGGACAGCCCACGACATCATACACATCGCACTTCCGCAAAGCACGTCCGGGAGCAGAGATGTACGTCGTCCTTGTGGACAACGGACGCAGCGACATCCTTGCCAACAAGGACCACTGGAAGTCACTGAAGTGCATACGTTGCGGAGCATGCATGAACACATGTCCCGTCTACCGCCGCTCAGGAGGCTATTCGTACACCTACTTCATCCCCGGTCCTATAGGCGTGAACCTCGGCATGCTGCGCGACGCACGCCGTTATCACGACAACGTGTCGGCATGCACGCTGTGCCTGTCGTGCGACAACGTGTGTCCTGCCATGGTGGAGCCTGGCTCGCAGATTTATCGCTGGCGTCAGATGCTCGACAGCATAGGCAAGGCCAACACCATGAAGAAGGTGATGTCGCAAGGCATGGAGACACTCTTCTGCCACCCTGCCCTCTATCGCACAGCACTGCGGATGGCACCGATGGCGAACTACATGCCGTCGGCACTTACCGACATACAGTGCGTCAACCCATGGAGCATTGGACACACGATGCCCGTGTTCGCAAAGGAATCATTCGGTGAACTTTGGAAGAAAGGAAAAGTGAAATGAGCGAGACACATAAGAAAGAGCTACTGGACAAGCTCCGTGCTAATACCAGCATCACGTTCGACAAGCCGGACACCACGGCAATCAAGGGATTGGAGTATCCCGACGTAAAGGAGCAGTTCATCAACATGAGCCGCACCGTAGGCAGCAAGGTGGTGGAGATGGCAGAAGGCGAAGACCTCAACAGTCTGATAAAGTCTGCCTATCCCGATGCCAAAACCTTCGCTTCCAACCTGCCCGAGGTGACGATAGCACAGAAGAACCCCGACACCGTGGCAGAAGCGGCAGACCTTAACGGCACAGACGTTGGCATTGTGCGCGGCATGGTGGGCGTGGCAGAGAACGGATGCGTGTGGGTGCCGCAGACCATGAAGGAACGTGCCGTGTGCTTCATCAGCGAACAGCTGGTGATAGTACTCGACAAGGACAGTCTCGTCAGCAACATGCACCAAGCATACCGCCGCATCAGCATGACCGACTACGGCTACGGCTGCTTCATCAGCGGACCGTCGAAGACCGCCGACATAGAGCAGGCACTGGTCATGGGAGCACAGGCTGCACGTGGCGTAACGATTATATTGGTCTGACCACCGACGACACAGACGAGCCACAACAAGAGATCAACCCCAATCAACACACAACACGAAGAAAAATCACACACAGCAATGAAAGGACTAACGGTTTTACGAGCAATGGCACTGGCAGCACTCTCTGCCGTGCTGTGCCTGCCAGCCATGGCGCAGAAGGAGGACCATGCCGCATATCACGAGGATTCATACTATCTGGAGGGCGCAGTGCCCGAAGTGAACGGCAAGGTGGTGTTCGAGAAGAACTTCAGCATACCAGGAATGTCGCAGCAAGAAGTCTACGACAAAGCCCTTGCGTGGGCAGAGGCACACATGAAGGGAAACGAGAATGCCAACAGCCGCGTGGCATATACCGACAAGTCCAAAGGACAGATTGCTGCCACCGGACTGGAGTACGTCGTGTTCCAGTCGGCAGGACTGTCGCTCGACCGTGTGAAGCTGTCGTATCAGATGCTCATCAACTGTGCCAATGAGGGATGCCGACTGGAGTTCCGCCAGCTGCGCTATGACTATCCGAGCACCGACGAGAAGTTCACTGCAGAAGAGAGCATCAGCGACGAGTATGCTCTGAACAAAGACCACACCAAGCTGATACGCGGATGGGCGAAGTTCCGTCGCAAGACCGTTGACTGGGTCGACGACATGAACCGCGAGCTGCAGTTGGCACTGAGCGGAGTGCCTGCAGCCAACACCAACAGCTCTGCAGTGCGCAATGCTGATGAGGTGACGGTGATAGGCGCACAGAATGCACCTAAGGCAGTAGAGACGACAAAAGCTGTAGAGGCACCTAAGGCAACAGAGACGGTGAAGCCGACTGTGGCAGAAGCACCGGCAACAGCCAGTGCACCACAGGGTTCGGGCTTCAAGAGCATCAATCCCGATGCACTGACAGCCGACATGGTGAAGGTCAGCGAAGGACGACTGGTGATAATGGTCAACGGCAACAGCATCACAGCCAATGCCGGAGGCTACCTCAGCAAGCAGGGCGACAAGACAACGATAAGCGCCATACTCACTCCCGACCAGGACTTCAGTGCAGTGGCAGCAGCACAGACCTATGTCGTCAACTACTACACCTCAGGCTCTGAGAAGCCCAGCGTGATAATGATGTGCCGCAACATCACCACCGACAAGCCTGCAAGCGGACGCGCCAACATCTTCACGGGAGAGGTCACGAGCGTAGAGATTGCAGAATAAGACACACACATTATTATATATATTATAGCATAACGACATGAGCGACTTAGACGACATACTGGTCAACGGCATCCGTTTCCACGGTAAGCCGAAGCCACGCACCGAACCCAAGGTCAAGACCAAGGCGAAGAAGAAGAGCTACATCACCGGACAGCACAACTCCGCCTCGGCAAAGATGAAGGCAGAGATACGGCGCAAGCGTGCCGCACGTCCAAGCCAGAACAAAAATAAACAATAGAAAGGCATTTTCATCATCATGGACAAGAAAGAGACACCCATCCTGCTCATCACAGGCTATCTGGGTAGCGGAAAGACAACACTTGTCAACCGCATTCTCGCAAACAAGAGAGGAATCAAGTTTGCCGTCATCGTCAACGATATAGGCGAGGTAAACATCGATGCCGACCTCATACAGAAAGGCGGTGTCGTGGGCAAGAAGGACGAGAGCCTCGTGGCTCTGCAGAACGGTTGCATCTGCTGTACGCTGAAGATGGACCTGGTTGAGCAGATCAACGACATACTGAAGCAGCAACGCTTCGACTACATCGTGATAGAAGCCAGCGGTATCTGCGAACCAGAACCCATAGCACAGACCATCTGCTCCATCCCGCAAATGGGAGGACAGTTTGTCAAGCACGGCGTGCCACGTCTCGACAGCATTGTCACCGTGGTCGATGCACTGCG
>CAYXLA010000038.1:14145-15458 GCA_964465765.1 uncultured Bacteroidaceae bacterium
GCATCTATGGAAGAGGCGGAAGAGGAGCACGGACACCATCACGACGACGATGATGATGACGACGAGCACGAACACCATCATCACCACGACCACGATGATGACGACGATGATAATGATGATGACCACGACCATCACCACGATGATGATGACCACGATGACGACCATGACGGTCATCACCACCACCATCATCATCACGACCACGAAGGCGGTGAGGTTGAGGAATACGGCATCGGTACCTTTGTCTACTACCGTCGTCCGGCATTCGACATCCACAAGTTCGACCGCTTTGCCTACACCAAATGGCCGAAGAGCATCATCCGCGCCAAGGGCGTATGCTACTTCAGCCACAACCGCGACATGTCCTACCTGTTCGAGCAGGCTGGAGTGCAGAAGAAGGTCACCGAGGCTGGACTATGGTATGCCACAGCTCCCGAAGAGGAGCTGATGCAACTCATGAAGCAGGAGCCTGGACTGTTGCGCGACTGGGACGACAAGTACGGCGACCGCATGATAAAGATTGTCTTCATCGGGCAGAACATCGACAAGGAACAGCTGACGCGCGACCTCGACGACTGCTTGGAAGCCTGACCGAAGATATACAACCACTATAGATGCTGCTGCAGGGCCTATTGGTCTTGCAGCAGTTGTTTTTCCAGGAACTCGCAAGCATCGGAGACACACAGCGGACATTCGCGTAGTACCACGTGCGTGTCCACGCCCTTCAGCAACTTACACTGCGTGGCACCATTGCGTTCGCGGAATGCTTCCATGACAGCCTTCATCTGCTTGCGCGTCTTCGTCCGATCACGGTTGGCCAAACCCAGCACCAGGTCTGCACCAATCAGTGCACCGCATGTACCTTCCATGTTCGTCATCCCGACAGCGAAGCCGTCGGTCATAGCCATTGCCGTCGGCTCATCAAGTCCTGTCAGGTCGGCATAGGTCGTCAGCACAGCCTGTGCACAGTTGTACTTTCCACACGCCTTCTTCTCTGCTGCAATGTTCTTTCTCGTCTCCATACGGACCTCCTTATCTTCTTATGCTTTTGAACCTTCAACAAGCTGCGGTGTGCTATAGCACTTTTTCGCACGTATGCAAATCTGTTCAAAAGCGTTTACTATCTGTTCAATATCCATTCTAAAACCGTTCTAAAAAGCCCCATTTTCGTTCAAAAACGTCTGTTATTGAACGAAAGCGTTCAATAATCCCGTGTTTGCCCCGTTAGGCACCCTAACGATGCCCATTCTTAGGGTCTAAGGATGGGCATTCATAGCACCTAAGAATGCCCATTCAAAGGACCATAGAATGCCCAT
>CAYXLA010000039.1:0-15445 GCA_964465765.1 uncultured Bacteroidaceae bacterium
AAATCGGTGTGCGCGGCGTACCACCCAACACTCAACACCCAACATCCGACACCAGTATATTCCAACACCGACTAAATAGTGCGGAACTCATACCCCTCTTCTATCAAGAAGTCGATGGCACGAGGGAGGGCATACTGCAGATTGCCATTGTTCCATGACTTGAGGGAGTCGTGGAAGGTTATGATGGAGCCATTGCGGGCATAGCGAAGCACATTGGCAAGGACTTGTGGTCCACGTAGCTTCTTGCTGTAGTCGCGCGTCACGAGGTCCCACATCACAATGGTGTAGCCTGCTGCCTGCAGTCGCTTGTACTGGAAATGGTTCATGAAGCCATGCGGCGGACGAAACAGTTTTGAGTGTATGTAGCCATCTGCCTCACGCACGTTCTTCATGTAGCTGATGGAGTTGTACTCCCAACACTTGATGTGATTGAAGGTGTGGTTGCCTATGACATGGCCATCTGCCAGCACCATATCGTATATATCGGGATGCTTGCGCACATTATCGCCGACGACGAAGAACGTAGCCTTGATGCCATGACTGCGCAACAAGTTGAGCACCCATGGCGTTACCTCGGGTATGGGACCGTCATCGAAGGTGAGATATACCGCCTTCTCCTCTGGCTTGATGCGCCAGAGGGCGGAGGGGTAAATCCTACGGAACAGTTGTGGCGGTTGCTCTATCAGCATCTCTCTCTGTATCTTACTTCTACTGCCTTCGTGTCACTTCACGCGCGTCTGATAGATGCCATAGAGCTCGTTGAGCTTGCTGTCGTAGTCCGCCATGTGGTTGGACTTGAAGGTCTCCATGACCGTCACTATGCGGTCGAGCACTGCCGTGTGGTATTCGAACTCACTGACAGAGATGGAGAAGCGATAGTCGTCGAGGCTGAGGTAGTAGGTCATGAACTCCACCTCCTTGTCTGCAATGGCTACGAGGATATCGTCTCCCCTATCTGCCTTGTCGAGCTGATAGTATGCCGTTGCCATCTGCACGGAACCGTTCTGATAGTCGTAGGGCACATTGTAGGCAGGGATTACCTTGTCGCAATACTCCAATGCTGCCAGTGCCTTGTCGCGCTTGCCTTCCTTGAGGAGTTGCTCCACGAGCTGCGAGAATATGCGACGATGCGAGTAGCACAGACGCAGTGCATTCTCATCAAGGTAGAGTCCTGGCTGCTCAAGGTTGCCATAGCGGAACTTGTTCATCAGGTTGTCGTACATCTTCTCAGAGTCGATCTTCACACCAGTGACCTTGCTGTCGAACGGAGTGAAGCGATATGCCAGACCTTCCTGTATGAAGTGGTCGGACATTCCAAGCTGTTTGTCAGGTCCTACGCTGATGGCGATATAGAGCGGACGCTCCCAGTTGCAGTTGGCAAGCATCTCGAGCATCATCAGCTCACTCTTATAGAGAGCACGTTTGCCCTTGAGGGATATGTGCATGTAGTCGGGTATGCTGTCGCCAGGAATCAACATTCCACTGCGGCGCACTGCTTCCTTATCTACCTTGAGCACGATGCTGTCGGTAGGTATGATGCGCAGCTCTTCGTACTCGCTGCGTACCCAGTGGTCGAGTATGTTATGTAGCTCGTATGGGTCGTCGCCAAACTGCTCAGTAACATTCTTCATCGCGGCTCCAGTGCTGTCCTTGCGTGCTTCGGCATAGAGGGCATCGATGCTGCGCTTGTAGTCGGGCTGTATGGGGACATACTCGTTGGTACCTGTGACATACTCCGCACGGCTCCAGTCGATGGGCAGTGACGGTGAGTCATAGGCAGGACGACGCATCTGGTCTATGTACCAGTCGGTCTGCAGATATGACAGGTTGCACGTGCGTGCATCGGTGCGGAAGCCTTCTGTCTCCTGATTGTACCACAATGGGAAGGTGTCGTTATCACCATTGGTGAAGATAATTGGGTTGCCCTGCTCCTGCAGAGAGTTGAGGTAGTTCTGTCCGAAGTCACGACATAGATAGCGACCGCTACGGTCGTGGTCGTCCCATGTCTGACTTGCCATCTGTATAGGCACAAGTACACATGCCACAGAAGCTATGACCGCTGCCGGCAGTGGCTTTACCTTAGCCTTCTCTAGGAGTCGTGCAACACCGGCAACGCCGAGGCCAATCCAGATGGCAAAGGCATAGAACGAACCCGCATAGGCATAGTCGCGTTCACGCGGTTGTCCAGGCGTCTGGTTGAGGTAGAGCACGATGGCAAGTCCTGTCATGAAGAACAGGAAGAACACTACCCAGAACTGCTGTATGCCTTTCTGATTGCGGTATGCCTGCCAGAACAGTCCGATGAGACCGAGCAGCAGAGGCAGACAGTAGAACACGTTATGTCCTTTGTTCTCCTTCAGCTCTGTGGGCAGGAGGTCCTGATTGCCAAGCATCATGTTGTCGATGAACGAGATGCCCGTGATCCAGTTGCCATGTTCAATCTCACCATTGCCCTGTATGTCGTTCTGCCTACCGGCGAAGTTCCACATGAAGTAGCGCCAGTACATCCAGTTGACCTGATAGGAGAAGAAGAACTTTATGTTCTCCCATTGTGTAGGTATGTTGACCGTCACGACATCGCCACAGCGGTCGTAGGAGACGTCCTTTCCCTTGATGTCCATCCATGCCTTGTAGAGCTGCGGGTGGTTGAGCATGCTGCTGTACATACGTGGGAACAGCATGTTCTGCGCATATTCGTACTCGGTGGCACTGACCATCTCTATGTAGCTGTCCTTCTCGTCGGGGGTTGCCTTCTCTTTGCGTATCCACTTAGTGGTCTGCGATGCCACCTTTGGTTCGCAATAGCCCTCTGCCTTGTTCTCGACCAGAGCTACCTGCGACGAGAAGGCAGGACCGTAGAACAGCGGACGTGAGCCATACTGTTCGCGTCCGAGGTATTCGCCAAGGGTGAAGATGTCCTCGGGTGAGTTTTGGTCCATAGGCGTGTTGGCTGTAGAGCGTATCACAATGAGAGCATAGGATGAGTAGCCTATCACGATCATCATGATGCTGAGCAGTGCTGTGTTGAGTGTCTTAGCCGACACACGCCACTGTGGTTTGAAGCGTTGCTGCGTCTTAGGCAACAGCAAGAGACACAGTGCTGCAAGGATGACGATGCCTATGATGACAGCCGATGTGCCATGACCATAGAACGGTATGCCCATGAAGCCTACGGTAAGTACGAACGAGGCATTCATCCTGTTCACACTCTTCTGCACGTATGTCTCGTAGAGGCTCCACACTATCACGGCTGCCAACAGGATGATGTAGACCACCACGCCTGTGTTGAACGGCATGCCCAGCACATTGACAAACAGCAGTTCGAACCAGCCACCTACCTTGACGATGCCAGGCACGATGCCATAGAGCACGGCAGCTACGAGTGCAGCTGATATGACGAGAGCTACCAGAGAACCGGTAGTAGTGGCATTGGGGCTGCGTTTGTAGTAGTAGACCAGTACAATGGCAGGCAGACACAGCAGGTTGAGCAGGTGCACACCGATGCTCAGTCCGGTGAGGTAGGCTATAAGCACCAGCCAACGGTCGCTATGAGGCTGGTCGGCACAGTCTTCCCATTTAAGGATGAGCCAGAACACGACAGCAGTGAACAGCGAAGAGAAGGCATAGACCTCACCCTCGACAGCACTGAACCAGAAGGTGTCGCTGAACGTGTATGCCAATGCACCGACGACGCCACAGCCCATGACAGCAACGATCTGTGCAGTGCTG
Source organism: uncultured Bacteroidaceae bacterium (assembly GCA_964465765.1). Lineage (GTDB taxonomy): Bacteria > Bacteroidota > Bacteroidia > Bacteroidales > Bacteroidaceae > Bacteroides. The sequence continues at coordinate 3,730 of CAYXLA010000039.1, forward strand.
ACGTGCTGTTCGTCGCTGATAATCAGCTTGCGTGCCAAGTGCGTTATGGTCCAGAACAGGAAGAGGATGCACGCTCCACTCATCAGTGCACTCATGTAGTTCACCATCTTAGCCACCTGTGTGGTGTCTGATGCCAGCTGTGAGAAGAGGTTGGCAACGAGCATGAAGAAGGGTGCGCCAGGTGGATGTCCTACTTCCAGCTTATATCCAGTGGTTATGAACTCCGGGCAATCCCAGAAGCTGGCTGTCGGTTCAATAGTCATGCAGTAGACGGTTGCAGCGATGAGGAACACCACCCAACCGACCACATTATTTACTGTCCTGTATTGTTTCATCGGGAATGAATATCAAGGTGGGTTCTAAAGATTCCCACCGTAATAAAAATAATAAGTTACAAATAAACGTGCCGCAAAGTTAGTGCAAGTTGGGAACAGAACAAAATTTTAGGTGTTGGGTGATGGATGTTGGGTGTTGGGTGATAAGTTCTACGTTACGACCAAGTGCAGCAGCTATGCGATAGAAGATTGATGCTGATTCGGCTGTCTGCATGCATCCTCAATTATTGCACCTGTATAGAAAGTATAGGCACGCTCTTCCGCTTCGGCTCGCTCAGGTGTACCCTCCTTGCCAAAGCGCTCATCTATCAAAGCGTCGATGGCGTAGATGTCCTTTTTAGTTTCCTTTGCTTGCATAATATTCATCTTTAAGTTTTAGAGCCTTATCAAACTTACACCGCATTACTCCTGTACTCGATGCCGTGGTCTACGTAGGCGATAGCACGTGCCTGAGATGTTATGGCATCGCGGTCATGACTGACAAGGATGATGGCACAGTGCGAGTTGATGTCGCGCAGTACGGTCTGCAAATGTCCTTGGAACTCGCGGTCGAGATATGTATTAGGTTCGTCGAGGATAAGTAGTTCGGGACGGTCGATGATGGCACGTGCCAGCATGGCACGTTGCACTTGTCCACCACTAAGCTCGCCTATGGGCTTTGATGCTATGCCACTGATGCCAACACGTTGCATCACCTCGTCTGCTCGTGTACGGTCAGCTGCCGAGCGTCTGCCAATGAGATGACTTGTGTCCTGCAATCCCGAGAGTACCACCTCACCTACGGTTATCGGGAAGCGTCGGTCGACCATATTTATCTGTGGCAGATAGCCGATACGCAACGGACGCACGAAGCTTATGCTTCCGCTGTCGGGCTTCTTAAGGCCAAGGATGCAGCGCATCAACGTGGTCTTGCCACCACCATTAGGTCCTGTGATGCCAAGGAAGTCGTGTTGTGCAACGTCAAGGTTGACGTCGCTAAACACAGTCTTACCTTCATAGGATGCGCTGAGGCCGCGTATCTTCAGTATGATGTCGTCTGTCGTTTCCATGTGTCACTCTCCTTCCTCCTCTATTCTGCCTGCAACGATTCAGCGATGTGTACCATCTCTGCCGACCAGTCGTAGGAGATGGGATTGATGTCTACAACGCGTGCACCTATCTGCGTTGCAATAGCCTCAGCATTATGGCTGTCGAACTCCGGCTGTATGAAGACCACACGCACTTGCTTCTTCACGCTGTCGTCGATGAGGTCCTTCAGTCCTGCTGCCGACGGCTCCTTGCCATCTTTCTCTATCGGTATCTGCTCCAGTCCATACTCGGCAGCATAGTAGGTCAGTGCCGGATGGTATATCACGAAAGTGCGTGTCGACTTGATGTCGGCAGTCTTCTGCCTAATTATGGAGTCGGTGCGGTCTATCTCTGCAAGCAGACTGTTGTAGCCCGCAGTATAGGTGCTGGCATTTCCTTCGTCGAGACTGACAAGTGCATTGAGGATGTTGCGTGCCATGATGCGGGCATTGGCACACGAGCACCAGATGTGTGGGTCGATGCCTGCAGACTCATGGTGGTCGGTGATGAGATCCATGCCCTCTGACAGATCGAAGAAGTGAGTATCTGCAGCATTCTGTTGCAGTCGTTCCAGCCATGAATGTTCGAAGCCGAGGTAGCCGCCATTATAGAGATAGGCAATGCTGGTGCCTAGCCTCATCATCTGTCGTGGCGTGGGGTCGTAGGTCTCTGGATTGGAGCCACGTGGCACCATGCTCTCCACCTGCACAAGGTCGCCAGCTATCTGCTCAGTGAAATAGCGCACAGGCTCAATGGTGACCATCACTAGTGGCTTGTCGCCATCAGCACTGTCTCCACTGTGTCCACCACAGCCACATAGCGCCATGCACAAGCATAGCAGCAATGCTGCATATTGGCTCATCAGTCCTATTTCTTTTATTCTTAACATCCTTCTATCTTCAAAAGACTGCCATGAGTGTCAGCAACAGTATTATGTATCTCACCGCCTTACCGGTCATCATCGACAACACCGTCAGCGTCAGATTACTGCGCATGAAGCCCAGTGCCGCCGATATCACACTGCCAATGATGGGCAGGAAGGCGAAGAAGCCCATTAGTGCACCCTTATGTTGCAGGAAGTTGCGCATCTTCTCCACCTTCTCACGCTTGACATGGAAGTATTTCTCTATCCATTCCATCTTGCCCAAGCAGCCTACGCCATAGATGGTCATGCTGCCTATTGTGTTTCCAAGCGTGGCAGATATGAGGCACAACACAGGGTCGAGGCCGATATATATCAGTCCTGCAAACACCAGCTCGGAGCTGAAAGGAATGATGCTACCTGCTATGACGGCAGAGACGAACATACCCACATAGCCCCAATCAATCATCAAATCTACAAATGCATCCATACCATATTATATATGAATAGTGGCACCAACAGTACTGCCATGACAATGAAAAACACATTCGATGCACGGCTATTCCCCGAGACCATGAACCTGCCACATAGCATACTGGTGCACAGCAACAGGATTGGCAACATGATGCCCGACAGTCCGGGTTGCAATAGTGTCAAGACTATGGCAAACACGCCTGCGGCAGAGAAGAACTGCAAGTAGCAACGTTCACGAATCTTGTCATCCAGTGATGCAGTCATGCAATAGAACGAGCATACTATGAACAACAGTGTGGCGTATGCCCACAATGGCCATTGCGACAGCAACACGTCGTAGCCACCACTCTCAAAGCTAAGAATACCCTTGAGCGGTCGTAGCAGCAGTCCGGTATCACCAACAAGCACAGCGTATGCTGCCAAGAGCCAGAACGGCAACAACCAACCTAAGACCGATGCCAAGAAGCTCTTTAAGCCCATGAAGCGGAACAGCGATGCTCCGAACAGGAACAATGGTACCAGCCAGCTGAAGCGTGGCACGAAGACAGAGCACAGTCCGATGGCGGCAAACGAGTGGAACACCCATGCCGGAGCATTGGAACTCTCGTAGCTCATGAACAGCGCATAGAGTGCAAGTAGGAAGCACAACGATGCAGTGACGCCGGTAGACAGGCTGTGCAACGGTACGTAGACAGCCAGCAACACGAAGAATACAGATGCCTGAATGAGCAGCTGCGGACGGATGAGCAAGAACGTACGGTTGATACCGACAAGCAGACAGCCTGCAACAAGATAGAGCAGGAGTGCCGTCAGTGTGCCGCCCATATCATCTTGTGGCGACAGCTCGAACGCCAAGAGCCAACCCGCGACAGTCACCAAGAGCGCTGTCACATACAGTGACCTGCCCGTGACGACCTTCTTCAAGAAACCACGTGACTGCTGTTGCATGTGTCTCTTACAGGTCAGCCCCTATGTCCCGACGACAGTACTTACCCTCAAACTTTACCAGCTCGGCTGCAGCATAGCTCTGCTTCAATGCTTCTTCCTTAGTGGCTCCATAGGAGCTTACGGCTATGACACGTCCGCCATTGGTGACGGCATGTCCATCCTTTGCTGCCGTGCCAGAGTGGAATATCACACTGCCGGTAGCGGCTGCCTCGTCGAGTCCGTCGATGGTGAAGCCTTTCTTGTATGCTCCAGGATATCCTCCACTGACCAGCATCACACAGGCTGCACTGCGCGAATCTATCTCCAGAGTCTTATCTTTCAGGTCTCCGTTGGCAACACCATCAAACAAGTCTACGATGTCGCTCTTAATCCTCAGCATCACGCTCTCGGTCTCAGGGTCGCCCATACGCACGTTGTACTCGATGACATAAGGTTCGCCGTTGACGTTTATCAGTCCGAAGAAGATGAAGCCCTTATAGAGTATGTCCTCCTGTTCCAGTCCCCTCACTGTGGGCTCAATGATGCGTGTGCGCACCTTGTCCATGAACGTCTCGTCGGCAAACGGCACCGGTGACACACTGCCCATACCGCCGGTGTTCAGGCCTGTATCGCCTTCACCAATGCGCTTGTAGTCCTTTGCCACAGGCAACACTTTATAGTCATGACCGTCTGTGAGCACGAACACAGAGCACTCTATGCCCGAGAGGAACTCCTCGATGAGCACTGTGGAGCTGGCTTCGCCGAACATGCCACCTATCATCTCACGCAGTTCGCGGCGTGCCTCATCGATAGTAGGCAGAATCAATACGCCCTTACCGGCACAGAGACCATCCGCCTTGAGCACATAGGGAGCATCGACCTTCTCGAGGAAGTCGAGTCCCTCTTCGAGGTTGTCCTTGCTGACACTCATGTAGCGTGCCGTGGGGATGCCATGACGGTGCATGAAGCCTTTGGCAAACTCCTTGCTGCCTTCGAGACGTGCACCCGACTTCGACGGGCCGATTACGGCGACATGCTTCGTAGCCTCATCGTCACGGATGTAGTCGTAGATACCTTCCACCAGCGGGTCTTCCGGTCCAACGACAATCATGTCGATGCCGTTCTCCAGTACAAATGCCTTGATGGCTGTAAAGTCTGTAGCCTTGATAGGTACGTTCTCGCCTACCAGCGATGTTCCGGCATTGCCCGGAGCTATATACAGCTTCTCGACCTGCTTGCTTTGGGCAATCTTCCATGCCAGTGCATGCTCGCGTCCGCCCGAGCCTAATAACAATATCTTCGTCATAATGATGTCAATATATATATGAGTAATGTCTATTAAAGGTTGTCGATGAAATACTGCGCCATCTTCGTATTGAGATGAATCTGGTCGCGTCCTGCCACACCGTGCTGATGTCCTGGATAGAGGAACAGGTCAGGATAGGTACGCGCGTCGATGCATGCCTTCATGAAGCTCAGCGTGTGCTGTGGCACACACGTCTCATCCTGATAGCCATGAATCATCAGCAGCTTGCCCTTGAGGTTGCCTGCGAGATTCTTGAGGTTTGTCTCCTTATAGCCTTCGGGGTTGGTCTGCGGTGTGTCCATATAGCGTTCGCCATACATCACCTCATAGTAGCTCCAGTCTATCACCGGTCCGCCGGCTACACCGACCTTGAAGGTATCCGGATAGCGCAACATCAGTGCTGTGGTCATGTGTCCGCCGAAGCTCCATCCATGTACGCCAATGCGGTCGCCGTCAACGTATGACAGGCTCTTCAGGAACTCTACGCCCTTAATCTGGTCCTTGCACTCCTCCACACCGAGGTGACGGAACGTTGCACTCTCGAACTCAAAGCCACGGTTCTCGCTGCCACGGCCGTCGATGGTGAACATCACATATCCCTGACCGGTCATGTAGATGTCCCATGAGCGCAGCATGTAGCGATAGCTGTTCTGTATCATGTGTGCGTGAGGTCCGCCATAGACATAGACTATGACGGGATATTTCTTCGTCGGGTCGAAGTCGGCAGGCTTGGCAATGCGATACCAGAGGTCGGTCTTGCCGTCGGCAGCCTTTATGGTGCCTGTCTCTATCTGAGGCATCTGGAAGTCCTTATACGGGTCTTCTGCCTCAAGCAGTGTCAGCGACTTGCCATTGCCACGTGTGGGATGAACCTCGATGTTACGCGGTATGTTTGGCGTGGAATAGCGGTCGATGACATACGTGCCCGATGCCGACAGCGATGCGCTGTGCACACCTTCGCTGTTGCCTATGGCTACTGATGCCTTGCCGTCGATGCCCATGATGTAGATGTTGGTCTGCAGCGGCGATACCTCTGTTGAGGTGTAGACCACCTGCTTGCGGTCTTTGTTGAAGCCCTCTACCGACTGCACAATCCACTCACCACGGGTCAGCTGCTTTGTCGTCAGGTACTCCTTGTAGTGCGAACCTATGGTTGTCGTCTGCTCCACTGGTGTCTGCAGCGGTGCGTTCAGGTCCATTACATACAGATGATTCCATCCATCGCGCTGACTCTGGTAGATAAACTTGCCATTGTCCCATGGCAGGAACTCTATGGGGTTCTGTGGCTCCACATACTTGGGGTTCTCTTCCTCGTAGAGCACGTCGGTGAGCTTGCCTGTCGATGCATCATAGCGACACAACTTGGCATGGTTCTGGTCGCGGTTCAGCTCGATGAGGAACACATAGCGGCCGTCTGGGCTCCAGCTTATGTTGGTGAAGTAACGGTCGGTTGGGTCGCCAGCATCGAGATACTGTGTTCTGCCTGTTGCCACGTCATATACGCCTATGGTCACCTTGTGACTGGTCATGCCTGCCATGGGATAGCGTACGGGAGTTGCTGTGGCTATTCGTGTGTCGATATTGACCAACGGATATTCTGTCACCATGCTCTCGTCCATGCGGTAGAACGCCAGTTGTGTGCCGTCGGGATTCCAGAATGTACCTTTGTTGATGCCGAACTCATTGCGGTGCACACTCTGTCCGCACACGATGCCTTCCGGCTCGGCAGTCACTGCCTTATCATTAACCCAAAGGTTGTTGTCGATGGTATATGCCACATTGCCCGATGCACTGTTGAAGTCGGCATTGCGTGCTCCCTGCTGCACCGTCTTATGCTCTACGACGGTGCCTGCCTTCCAGTCTACCACACAGTAGTCTGCCGCACTGCGCACCAGCACCTTCGTCTCGCCTGGCCATAGGAAGCGCAGACTTGCCATATTTGGCACACGCATCTGCTTGCCTGTACCACGCTGCAGGATGTCCTCAATCTGCTGGCGTGTCAGCAGCTGCCATTCCTGTCCGTTCTTGGGATTGACGGCTGTCACGTCGTCTGCCGATGGCTTTATCAGTGTATCACCCCACCACTGCAGACCGTAGATGTCTTCTGTGAAGCGGTAGCTGGAGCCACCCGACGACAGTTCGTCGAGTGTGGGCTTCTTCAGTTGTTGTGCAGTAGCTCCCATGTTGCAGAGTGTCATCAGTGCCATCATCATCAGCAGCAGATGAGCGTTCCTTTTAAGCTTCATTTTCGTTGTTACCATTGTTTGTCTCCGTATTTTGGTTCTTTGCGCGCTCAGCCCTTTCACGGCGCTTGCGCTCTGGATAGCTCTCGCTGCGACGTTCGCCATAGCCACGATGTTCACCGAAGCTGCGATGTTCGCCATAGCCACGTCTCTCGCCAGACTCACGCTTATCTCCGTACTTACGTCCTTCTCCAAACTTGCGTCCCTCGCCGAACTTACGCTTACCACCGAAGTCGCGCTTCTCTCCAGACTCGCTGTGGTTGCCACGACGTTCCTTGAAGTCGCGTCCTTCCTTGAAGTCGTGCTTGTCCTTGAAGTCACGTCTCTCCTTAAAGTCACGTTTCTCTCCGCCATCACGTCTGCCTCCGAAGCTATGGTGCTCGCCATGACCGCGCTTGTCGTCATGCTCACCATCACGATGTGGACGTGGTCTGCGGCCTTCGCCTCTGTCGCCACTCTTGCTTCGTTCGCTTCTCTCGCCTCGTGCCGGCATCGTGCGTTGGCGTGCCGACTCCTTGTCGAGTGCCTCGCCATCTTCGCGGAACTCGCGATACTTGCCATCGAATATCTCATATTCACGGAACTGGCACTCCAGTTCACCGTTGAAGACATCGATCTTCACCGTGGGCTTCAGTCCAATCTCATCGAAACATTCGTCGCGCATGCTCAGGACCCATGCCTTGTTGCCAGTGAAGGCATGCTTCAGTCTTTCGCCGAGGGTGTGGTACAGACCCAACAGATTGTCGGTCGATATGCGTTCGCCATAAGGCGGATTGGTTATCATCACTGCCGGCTCTGTGGGCTGCACGAAGTCCTTGAGGTCGCGCAGGTCAATCTCGATGTCGTGTGCCGTGCCCGCCGACTTTATGTTGGCACGTGCCGTACCCACAGCCTTAGGGTCTTTGTCGTAGGCATATATCTTATGTGTGAACTCACGTTCCTGACTGTCGTCGTTGTAGATAGACTCGAACAGACTGCTGTCGAAGTCGGGCCACTTCTCGAAGGCATAGTCCTGACGGAAGACACCCGGTGCGATGTTTCGTGCTATCAATGCAGCCTCTATGGGTATGGTGCCTGAGCCACACATAGGGTCTATCAGGTCGCACTCGCCATGCCAGCCGCTCAACAGTATCAGGCCGGCTGCCAGCACCTCATTGAGCGGTGCCTCCACGGTACCCGTGCGATAGCCACGACGATGCAGCGACTCACCACTCGAGTCGAGCGACAAGATGCAGTCGGTGTCGCTGACATGTATGTTCAGCAGCACATCGGGGTTCTTCACGCTCACGCTCGGACGGCGGCCTGTCTTCTCGCGGAAGTAGTCGGCAATGGCATCCTTGACGCGATAGGACACGAACATGCTGTGTCTGAACACCTCGCTGAAGACCACACTGTCTACGGCAAACGTCCTGCCCTCGCCGATGTACTGTTCCCACTCCATCGACTTCACTGCCTCGTATACTTCGTCGGCGGTCTGCGCCTTAAACTCCTTTATGGGCTTGAGTACGCGCACTGCCGTACGCAGGGCAAAGTTGGCTCGATAGAGCAATGCCTTGTCGCCGGTGAACGACACCATGCGGTTGCCTGTTTGTATGTTGTTGGCTCCTAACTCGGTAAGTTCTGCGGCCAGCACTCCCTCCAACCCTTTGAAGGTCTTGGCCACCATTTTGAATTCTTGTTCCATTTATGTGAGTGTGTCAAATATCTGACTGATGTACTTGATAACGTTGTTATGCGTGCTTGCGCTTTCCTCCCTTGCGTCCTTTACCTGTCTGTGACTTCACACGCAAGCTCGGGCTCTCGGGCTGACGCTGTTTCTGTGGCACGTTGGTGCCCTTGTTGTCGTCGGCAATGGCAAAGTCGAGCTGCTTCTTGGCAAGGTTGGCGTTAGCAACACTGACGCGCATGGGGTCGCCAAGGCTATAGACATGGTGATGACGGCGTCCTCGCAGACAGTAGTTCTTCTCGTCGAACTCGTAGTAGTCGTCGTCGAGGTCGCGCATTGGCACCAAGCCCTCGCACTTGTTGTCGTTCAACTCTACGTAGAGACCCCACTCGCAGACACCGGATATGATGCCATCGAACACCTGTCCCAGGCGGTCCTGCATGAACTCTACCTGCTTGTACTTCACAGATGCACGTTCGGCATTGGCTGCCGTCTCCTCCATAGAGCTGGCGTGCTCGCACATGCCTTCATACTTCTGTGCATTGGCACTGCGTCCGCCTTCGTCGATGTATTTCGTAAGAAGGCGGTGGACCATCATGTCTGGATAGCGACGTATAGGCGAAGTGAAGTGCGTGTAGTAGTCGAATGCCAGTCCATAGTGACCGATGTTGTGCACTGAGTAGTATGCCTTCATCATAGATCGTATGGAGATGGTCTCGATGAGATTCTCTTCCTTCTTGCCCTTCACATCGGCAAGCAGGGCGTTGAAGCCCTTGGAGAGGTCGGTCTTGGAGCCTTGTGTCTTGAGCTTGTAGCCGAAGCGCGAGATGAACTGCGACAGGTTGTCGAGCTTGTCAGGATCGGGCAGGTCGTGCACACGATAGACGAAGGTCTTCGCCTTCTTGCCCTTAGCGACACGTCCTATATGTTCTGCCACAGTGCGGTTAGCCAGCAGCATGAACTCCTCGATGAGCTTGTTGGCATCTTTCGACACCTTGAAGTAGACGCCTGTAGGCTTGCCGTTGTCGTCGAGCTGGAACTTCACCTCATAGCGGTCGAAGCTGATGGCGCCGTTGTCGAAACGACGTTGGCGTAGTGCCTTTGCCATCTTGTCGAGCATAAGTATCTCCTCGGCATAAGGGCCCTCGCCGCTCTCGATGATCTGCTGTACCTGTTCGTAGGTGAAGCGGCGGTCGGACTTGATGACTGTATGTACGATGCGATAGTCGCGTACCTGTGCGTCGGCAGTCAGCTTGAATACCACCGAATATGCCAGCTTCTCCTCGTCAGGACGTAGCGAGCAGAGGAAGTTGCAGAGTTTCTCTGGCAGCATGGGCACAGTGCGGTCTACGAGGTAGACCGATGTGGAACGCTTCAGAGCCTCCTTGTCGATGATGGAGCCTTCCTTTATGTAATGTGTCACGTCGGCAATATGCACGCCCACTTCCCACAGTCCGTCGTCCAGTCGGCGCACCGACAGTGCGTCGTCGAAGTCTTTTGCGTCATCGGGGTCACAAGTGAAGGTCAACACACTGCGGAAGTCCTCACGGCGTGCTATCTCTTCGGGCGTGATGTCCGGAGTTATCTTCTCTGCAGCATCCTCTACATTCTTCGGATAGGTATATGGCAGTCCGAACTCAGCAAGGATGGCATGCATCTCGGTGTTGTTCTCACCGCTATGTCCGAGTACATCCACTACCTCACCTATCGGGTTCTTAGCCTCACTGGGCCACTCCACGATTCTCACCACTGCCTTATCGCCATCCTGTCCTCCCTTGAGCTTGTCGCGGGGGATGAAGATGTCGTTGGCAAGCGTGCGGCTCTCGGTAACGAGGAATGCATATTGCTTTGACACGTCGAGCGTGCCCACGTAGGTATCGTTGCCGCGCTCGACTATCTCGGTCACCTCACCCTCGGGCGAGTGGCCATGACGCTGCGCGAAGAACATCACCTTCACCTTGTCGCCGTCCATGGCATGTGCCGAATTGCGCTCGGCAATCATTATGGGATCGCTGCCATCGTCGGGACTGAAGGTGTTCTTACCATTGCTCTTGCGATGGAACACGCCTGTCATCTCCGTGCCACGCGTATTCAGCTTGAAACGGTTGCTGCCTGAGGTCGTCAGGAAGCCGTCCTCAACGCCCTCCAACAGTATGTCCATGCACAACATCTTCAGCGGATGCGTGGTCAGATGCAGCAACTCATATATCTTCTTTGGGGAATAGACATCCGAAGGGTTCGACCGGAACAGGTCGATTACTATTCCGGCAAGTTCCTTCTTGCTCATCTTCTTACCGGCCTTCTTTTCTCTCGTACTCATATATTATATATGTATGGTCTCACACTCTCATGCGGTGTGCAGGAGCACCCGCGTGCAAAGTTACGATTTTTAGATAATTTATGGAACAGTTTGTCCGTAATGTAGCTCTCTTCTTGCCGGCACATAAAGCAAGTCTAAATAAAGGTGGGGATAAACGAATATGGTAGATATGTATCCGTCTCCACAAGACTATGTGCACATATATTTGAAATGGCAAAGTCTTATATAAGAAATGGGCATCTCTTATATTTAAAAGTGCCATCGAGAATATAAGACTTTAACGGGTTACCTTTCCGCCAAAACGTATAAACCTTTCAACCGAAACGTACGAACCTTTCAACCGAAACGTATGAACCTTTCAACCAAGATGTACGAACCTTTCAACCAAGATGTACGAACCTTTCAGCCGAGACGTACGAACCTTTCAGCGTCAAAATACTTGCTCTAAAAAGTAAGTACTACTTACTTGGCAAAGTAAGATATACTTCGAGGGCAAAGTAAGTAGTACTAACTCG
>CAYXLA010000040.1:0-4618 GCA_964465765.1 uncultured Bacteroidaceae bacterium
GATGGTAACATAGAAAGCCCTGACTAAGGGAGCGCAGCGACCGCAGTCTGGGGCCCCAAGCAGCCACCCCGCCCGTGCCTCGAAGAGGTACTTACACGAAGGACCGGAACATAAAAGAAATCAGCGGACGAGATAAGTCCGCAAGGACTTGATAATCCGTCTAAATTCCGTCTAAGTTCCGCGGACAATAAAAAAATCAGCAGGACATGATAAGTCCGTAAAGACTTGAATGTTCTATGTTTTATGTTGAATGTGTTATGTCACAGGTATGTGATGTGCACGTTTCACGCAGCACGCTTAACGCAACACGCCGTGTGCCATCAGCAGAAGAAATCGTACCTTTGCAGTACGCACTAAAGAACCAACAAGATGGAACAAGACAAGAAAGACCTGATTACAATAGAGCCGGCGACAGCCGAGGATACAGAGTTTGTGGCAACGGTGATGATAGAGGCCGTGGGGATGCCCATTATGGAGAAAGGCGAAACGCCCGATGAGATGCTGACGGACATCTGCCGCCGCACCGACACGCTCTACTCATGGCAGAACGCCGTCATTGCCAGAGTCGACGGCGAGCCGGCAGGAGGACTGATCTCCTACGAAGGACACGGATATCACGAGGTGAAGCTCCGCACCTTCGGACTTGTGCCCAAGGACCTGCTGACGTTCGACATCGACAAGATGGACGACGAGACCGTCGACGGCGAATACTACCTCGACTCACTGGCAGTGAATCCGCAACACCGCAATCGCGGCATAGCCTCACTACTGCTGAAATACGGCATTGAGAAAGCACGCGAGAAGCACCTGCTGCCAATACTGGCGTGCGACCCCGACAACACCAACGCCCTGCAGCTCTACAAGAACTTAGGGTTCCGCCAGGAGGGCACCCTGTTCATCTTCGGACATGAATTCATGCGCATGGTGTGGCGCGACAGCAGCGAAAGCCTCTCCTAAACATAGCCTTTCCTAAATCCTTCCCTAAAGGGACGGACTCCGTCCGTCAGGCTTCGTCCTTCTTCGCGTCGGTGAAGAGCGGCAGCTGCTCCAGCATGGTGCGCAGCGACAATGCCACACGCGGAATGGTCTCCACAACAGTAAGCCCCACAAGGTCGTAGGCAGTAGCCACATCGTTGATGAGCTGCACCACCTCCTGCATGCGAATGCCACGACGGTGACCATCGTCACCCACAGGTCGGCTCGATGCCGACATAAGTTCCCCGGGATCGAGCACGTCAAGGTCGAGGTGTATGAACACCTTGCCAACACCTGTTCCACGCAACCATTCCTTGACCTGCGCACTGCCATCGGTGGTGATGTTGCGCGGCGACACGCCCTTCAGCCCCAAGTTGTCCTGCCACTCATTCAGTCCCTGGTTCCACGCACGGTAGCCCACTGCCAGCAGTTTCGATGCCGGAATCATTGTCGGCCACATGGTGTTGAACTCCTTGAGACGCTTGCCGAGCCATGCCATGAGAGCCATAGTATAAGGTATAGACACGTCGGGACCCGAGTCAATCCAGATGACAGCCATATCCTTGAAGTAGCGACGTGCCAGATGACCGATAGGCACAACACTGGCGGTGAAGTCGCCTGCCAGCGACACGATGCGTGCAGGGTCGTGGCTGCGCACGATGTCACTGGTGAGCTTTGTCTGCCGCAGCACATTGTCATAGTTCTCCATGCCGAGCTTCGACTTCGGGTCACTCGTCTCTTCCGACAACGGAATCTGCACCGTCGACGCCGTGCTGCCGCCAGGCATGAGCATGCCGAGTAGCGACGAGCCGATGTCATAACCCCGACGCAAGGCGTCGGCACCACGGTCCTGCGGTATCCAGCTTTCGTTCATTATCCCTGTGCTCTGCGGGAATATGAGTCGCAGTGTCTCTGTCTGCTGTTGTTTCTGGGAGGTGTTGTCTGTCGTCTGATCCATATTTTCCTTTCCTGCAATGTTTTCCACACAACCGTACGTTGCGGATACAATGGCCGCCGGAATGCGTGTCTGCAAATGTAAGCATTTTTGCATTGTGGCAAGCGGCATCGTGGCGGCACAGGCAAATCATAAGAAAAAGACCTACGGACCGCCGTTTGTTGGTGCATTTGGAGTATATTTGCACTCAACAACCGTCTAAAAGAAGGGACATCATAGCTATGACACATAACATTCAAGCCAACGCCAAAGGCACACGCACACTGCCTATCGACGACAGCCATCTCGCCACCATACGTAAATACAGCCTTTTCGACCATCTGACCGACAGCAACGGCATCGTCGACGAAGGCACACTGGACAAGCTGAAGATGAACATCCGTTCGCTCATCACCGCCGAGACGGGCGACTGCAGCGACCTGCTCGACCTGTGCATCGACGTGATCTATCACGACAACATGAAAGCCTTCGGACTGCAGAACCTGATGCGTCTCTACGAAGAGCAGAAGGACGCCATCGCCACAGCCGATGCCGATGGCGACGACGATGCTGCACAACCGGCAGACCAGACAAGCGGCGATGCAGAACAACAGTGAGACTGCACGCAACCATGCTGCCGGCAATGGCGGACAGCCACAGCTGACCGACTGGCTGCCGACGACGAAGAAGGAGGTAGAGCTGCGTGGCTGGGACCAGCTGGACGTCATCCTGTTCAGCGGCGATGCCTATGTGGACCATCCGTCGTTCGGCGCGGCCGTCATTGGTCGCACGCTCGAGGCAGAGGGCTACAAGGTTGCCATCGTGCCGCAGCCAAACTGGCGCGACGACCTGCGCGACTTCAAGAAGCTGGGACGGCCACGGCTGTTCTTCGGCATCAGCCCCGGGTGCATGGACAGCATGGTCAACAAGTACACTGCCAACAAACGCCTGCGTCACGAAGACGCCTACACTCCCGACGGACGCTGCGACATGCGGCCCGACTATCCGTCGGTGGTCTACACCAAGATACTGAAGCAGCTGTTCCCCGACGTCCCCGTCTTCCTTGGCGGCATTGAGGCGAGCATGCGCCGCCTGACGCACTACGACTACTGGGAGGACCGCGTGCGCCCCAGCATACTTGTCGACAGCGGTGCCGACCTGCTGATCTACGGCATGGGCGAGAAGCCCATCGTGGAGCTGGCACACCGCATGGAACAGGGCGAAGACCCGCGGCTGACGCCGCAGACGGCATTTCTCGTGACGGGTGACGTCGAGCCACAGGAAGACGACATAGTGCTCTACAGCCACGAGGAATGTCTTGCAGACAAGAAGAAGGAGGCTGCCAACTTCCGTCACATCGAGGAGGAGAGCAACAAATACTATGCACAACGCCTGCTGCAGCGCACGGGCAAACGCACGGTGGTGGTGAATCCGCCCTACCCTCCAATGACCGAGGCCGAGCTCGACAAGACCTTCGACCTGCCATACACACGCCTGCCGCATCCTAAGTATAAAGGAAAGCGCATTCCGGCGTACGACATGATAAAGTTCTCCATCAACCTGCACCGTGGCTGTTTCGGCGGCTGTGCCTTCTGCACCATATCGGCTCATCAGGGGAAGTTCATCGTCAGTCGCAGCAAAGAGAGCATACTGCGCGAGGCACGCAAGGTCATCAGCATGCCCGACTTCAAGGGCTACATCAGCGACCTCGGCGGACCGTCGGCAAACATGTACCGCATGCACGGCCGCAACCAGGAGTTGTGCCGACGCTGCAAGCGTCCGTCGTGCGCCCATCCGCAGGTGTGCCCCAACCTTAACAACGACCATCGGCCGCTGCTCGACATCTACCATGCCGTCGACGCACTGCCTGGAGTCAAGAAGAGCTTCATTGGCAGCGGCGTGCGCTACGACCTGCTGCTGCACCCGAACAAGGACGAGGAGGTGAACCGTGCCAATCGCCAGTACATACGCGAGCTGATAATGAACCACGTGAGCGGACGACTGAAGGTAGCTCCAGAGCACACCAGCGACAACGTGCTCATGCTCATGCGCAAGCCTTCGTTCAAACTGTTCCACACCTTCAAGCAGATATTCGACAAGATAAACCGCGAGGAGAACCTGCGCGAACAGCTGATTCCCTACTTCATAAGCAGCCATCCAGGATGCACGGAAGAGGACATGGCAGAACTGGCAGTGGAGACCAAACGCCTCGACTTCCACCTGGAGCAGGTGCAGGACTTTACGCCGACGCCAATGACGGTGTCGACCGAGGCATGGTACACAGGCTACCACCCCTACACGCTCGAACCGGTGTTCAGCGCACGCACTCAGCGCGAGAAGCTGCAGCAGCGCATGTTCTTCTTCTGGTATCAACCCGAAGAGCGGCAGAACATACTGCGCGAATTGCGCCGCATCGGACGCGAAGACCTCGCCACACAGCTCTACGACCAGAGGCAGGCATACCACACGCCGCATCGCGACAACACGTCCAAAGCCACACCTGCGGTGAAGTCCGGTAAACAAAGGCCTAAAAGTCGTTCGTAGCGCACTGTTAATCAGCGTCTCCATAAACGTACGTCCATAGGTTCTATGACTGTACGTCCATAGAATTGTGGCTGTACGTCCATAGAATTGTGACTGTACGTCCATAGAAATGTGACTGTACGTCCATAGAAATGTCCGTTTTGGAGCCTCGGGACCACCATATTC
>CAYXLA010000040.1:4718-15392 GCA_964465765.1 uncultured Bacteroidaceae bacterium
TGTGACTGTACGTCCATAGAAATGTCCGTTTTGGAGCCTCGGGACCACCATATTCACGTGGCAGACGAACAACAAAATCGGTCGGGTTCGCTTTGCCCTGTCTGCGTCTTGCACTACCTTTGTCCCCCAGTAAAAAAAAGAGTGAGATAGAAGGAACATGAGCCAACAATATCCGTCGCAGCTGCTGGAGCGGGCTGTCAATGAGTTTGCCAAACTGCCAGGCATAGGCACACGCACCGCCATGCGCCTTGTGCTGCATCTGCTGCGGCAGGACACGCAGACCGTGGAGGCTCTGGGACAGTCGCTCATCGACCTCAAGCACGGCGTCCACTACTGCCACATCTGCCACAACATCTCCGACAGCGACACCTGCCTCATCTGCGGTGATCCACGACGGGATGCCACCACGGTGTGTGTCGTGGAGAGCGTGCGCGACGTCATGGCGATAGAGGCGACACAGCAGTATCGCGGACTGTATCATGTGCTGGGAGGAATCATCTCGCCCATCGACGGCGTGGGACCTGCCGACCTCGAGATTGCCAGTCTCGTGGAGCGTGTGAAGGCGGGAGGCATTCAGGAAGTCATCTTCGCCCTCAGTGCGACGATGGAGGGCGACACCACAAACTTCTACATCTCACGGCGTCTGGACGGCACCGGCGTGAAGCTGTCGCAGATAGCACGCGGCGTGTCCGTGGGCGACGAGCTGCAGTATGCCGACGAGATCACATTGGGACGCAGCATCGTCAACCGCACGCCATTTGGTGGCAACGGCTGAGAGCCACGACCAACACAATAAGAGAGAGAATCTATTCATATATATAAAGAGGATCTATTCATATATATAATATGGAGAACGAAATCAAGCAAACGTGTCAGACGCTGAAGCGGCTCTATGCCTACTTCTGGTTTCTCGCCATTCTGCTGCTGGTCTACGGCGAGAGCGGAGCCTGTGCCTACGAGGGCGTGCTTGCCGACGACGTGCGGGCGGTCTACATCTTCGAGAGCGTCGTGATACTGCTCACGGCAGTGTGCGTCCCCGGAGGACTGAAGCTGTTTGCCGTCAAGCTGAAACGCAGCATTGCGCCGTGCAGCGACAAGCACCGCGCACTCCACCTCTACACCGTGTGGAGCAGCATACGTCTGCTGCTGCTGGCGTTGCCACTGCTCACAGACATCGTGTGCTACCACTCCTGCCAGAGCTCTACAGGACTGCTCTGTGCCGCCATCTGTCTGCTGGCATCACTGCTCTGCATCCCCGGCACAACGCGCATCGGCAACGACCTCAACATCGGCAGTAGCGACGAATAAAGTAGCAGCACACAATTCAGCAGCTTTTCGTCTTTATCGCTGTCTTTTCGCTTTGAAGCTGGCAACTGTACTCCCCTTGTCCGAAATTGCGTTCCTTTACAACTGACTTGAGAAGTCTTTAAAGTGTAACGTAATATGAAGAACTATGAGTGAAGAACAGCAAAAAGACGGCAAGCTGAGCCGCAGGCACTTCCTTGGCCTGATGGGAGCAGGAGCGGCAACGGGCGCAGCCACGCTGGCAGGTTGTAGCACCAAGACCAACAGCATCTATGACCCGAGTGGAACCCACACCGGCGACATCCCTACCGACCAGATGACCTATCGCACCAATCCGACATCGGGCGACCGTGTGTCTCTCCTTGGCTACGGCTGCATGCGCTGGCCCATGATAGACAACCCGAACGGTGAGGGTCAGATCATCGATCAGGAGACGGTGAACGAACTGATTGATTTCGCCATAGCACATGGCGTGAACTACTTCGACACGTCTCCGCACTACGGTCGCGGACAGTCTGAACGTGCCACAGGCACCGCCCTGGCACGCCATCCACGCGAGAGCTTCTACCTGACAACCAAGATGTCGACATTCCTCGATGCCAACGGCGACAGCCGCGAAGTGGCACAGGCTGGCTACGAGCGTTCGTTCCGCGAGTGCCAGGTCGACTACCTCGACTACTACCTCATTCATGGTGCGGGCATCGGAGGCATGGACACGCTGCACAAGCGCCTGCTCGACAACGGCATGCTCGACTTCCTGCTCGAGGAGAAGAAGAAGGGACGCATCCGCAACCTCGGCTTCTCGTTCCACGGCGAGGTGGAGGTGTTCGACTATCTGCTGTCTATGCAGGACAGCGGCGACCTGCGCTGGGATGCCGTGCAGATACAGATGAACTATTCCGACTGGCGCCATGCCAGCGGCTGGAACACCAATGCCGAATACCTGTACAACGAACTTGTGAAGCGTGACATACCAGTCATCATCATGGAGCCGCTGCTTGGCGGACGACTGTCGGACATGCCGCAGGTGATGGTGGCAGAGATGAAGCGCCGCAGTCCTGACGACAGCGTAGCCTCATGGGCATTCCGCTTCGTCGGCTCACATCCGGGCGTGCTGACATGCCTCAGCGGTATGACATACATGGAGCACCTGCAGGACAACCTGCGGTCGTTCGCACCGCTCAAGCCCCTCACCGACGACGAGATGGAGTGGCTGCAAGGTCCTATAGCCGACCAGTACAGTGCCTTCCCCATCATCCAGTGCAACAGCTGCCAATACTGCATGCCGTGCCCCTATGGCATCGACATACCGGGCGTCCTCGTGCACTACAACAAGTGCGTCAACGAAGGCAACCTCAGCGACAACCGTCAGTCGCCCGACTACCGTCGTGCACGCCAGGCCTTCCTCGTGGGCTACGACCGCAGTGTGCCACGTCTGCGTCAGGCAGACCACTGCATCGGCTGCAACCAGTGCACCTCCAAGTGTCCGCAGCGCATACAGATTCCGCAGGAGATGCAGCGCATCAACAACTACGTGGAGTCGCTGAAGCAGAACACGCTCTGACACGCAAAGCGCCGCACAGGGCGGCACACATATTCATAGTTCCCGACGGCGGGCATCGCTGCTATCCACGCAACGTTGCTCGTCGTTGCATTTTAATCGTTACTTTTGCACTCCCTAACGGAAGAGAGAAAGACCAATGATATATCCGCAAAACTTTGAGAAGAAGATTGAGTTCGACCAGATACGCTCGTTGATAAAGGAACGCTGCCTGAGCACGCTGGGCACCGACAAGGCCGACGCCATGTGCTTCAGCGACGACTTCGGCACCGTGACACGCCTGCTGGACGAGACGATGGAGTTCGTCAGCATACTGCACGGCAACGACGACTTCCCCGCACAGTTCTTCTTCGACATGCGCGGCATGCTGCAACGCATACGCATTCAGGGCATGTTTGTGGAGACGCAAGAGCTGTTCGACCTACGACGCTCGCTTGAGACCATACGCGACATCACTCGCTTCTTGAAGTCCGACAACAGCAGCGACGACGGCGAAGAAGAAGGTCCTGCGCCCTACCCCTGCCTGCGACAGAAAGCAGGCGACATCAATGCCTTCCCGAAACTCATTGACCGGATAAACAGCATCATCGGTCCCTTCGGACAAATCAAGGACAACGCCTCACCCGAGCTGGCACGCATACGCCATGAGCTGAGCTCGACGAAGAGCAGCATCTCGAAGATTCTGAACGGCATACTGCGCAGTGCACAGACCGAGGGTGTGGTGGAGAAGGACGTTGCACCCACAATGCGCGACGGCCGACTGGTGATACCAGTGGCTCCGGCACTGAAGCGCCGCATAAAAGGCATCGTGCACGACGAGTCGGCAACAGGCAAGACCGTGTTCATCGAACCGGTAGAGGTGGTGAACGCCAACAACCGCATACGCGAGCTTGAAGGTGACGAGCACCGCGAGGTGATACGCATCCTCATGGCGTTCAGCGACGAGCTGCGCCCGCTGGTGCCCGAACTGCTGATGAGCTACGACTTCCTGGGAGAGATTGACTTCATTCGTGCCAAGGCACTGCTCGCCGACAGCATCGGCGGCACAAAGCCTGCCATGGAAGACTGCCAGCTGATTGACTGGGGAGCAGCCGTGCATCCGCTGCTGCAGATGTCGCTGCAGAAGCACGGCAAGAAGGTCGTGCCGCTGGACATAGAGTTGCAGGACAAGCGCAGGATTCTGCTGATATCGGGACCTAATGCCGGCGGCAAGTCGGTATGTCTGAAGACGGTGGGCCTGCTACAGTACATGCTGCAATGCGGTCTGCCCGTCCCCATGCACGAAGGCAGTCATGCGGGAATCTTCAGCAGCATCTTCATCGACATCGGCGACGAACAGAGCATCGAGGACGACCTGAGCACCTACTCGTCGCATCTGCTGAACATGAAGGTGATGATGAAGCAATGCGACACGCGCAGCCTGATACTGATCGATGAGTTCGGTGGAGGCACGGAGCCGCAGATAGGTGGAGCCATTGCCGAAGCCGTGCTCGAGAGGCTGAACGCCAAAGGCACGTTCGGTGTCATTACGACCCACTACCAGAACCTGAAGCACTTTGCCGAGGACCACGAGGGCGTGGTTAACGGTGCGATGCTCTACGACCGCAACCGCATGCAGGCACTGTTCCAGCTGCAGATAGGATTGCCTGGCAGCTCGTTTGCCGTGGAGATTGCACGCAAGATTGGTCTGCCCGAGGATGTCATTGAGGAGGCATCGCAGATTGTCGGCAGCGACTACATCAACAGCGACAAATATCTGCAGGACATCGTGCGCGACCGCCGCTACTGGGCAAACAAGCGGCAGAACATCCACCAGCGCGAAAAGACCATGGAGGAAACCATTGCCCGCTATCAGCGTGAGATGGAGGAGCTGCAGAAGGAGCGCAAGGAAATAGTGAGAAAGGCGCACGAAGAAGCCGAGGCTATGATGCGCGAGGCTAACGCCAGGATTGAGAACACCATACGCAGCATAAAGGAAGCACAGGCTGAGAAGGAAGAGACGCGCAAGGTACGGCGCGAGCTGGAGGACTTCAAGCAACGGCTTGAGGAAGAGGCTGCACGCGAGCAAGACGACAAGATTGCACGCAAGATGGAGCAGCTGAAGCAACGGCAGGAGCGCCGAAAGGACCGCAAGTCGAAGAAGGCCAATGCCAATGGCAACGACAACGATGCCGCACGTCAGGCACGTCAGGAGGCAGAACGTATGGCACGGATTGTGCCCGGTGCGGCTGTGAAGATAAAGGGACAGAGCACCGTGGGTCAGGTGCTGGAGGTCAATGGCAAGAACGTGACCGTGGCATTCGGCAACATAAAGACGACGGTGACTGTCGACCGTCTGGAGCCTACGACAGCTCCACAAGTACGCACCGTGCAGAAGAGCTCATACCTGAGCACTGCCACGCAGGATGCTATGCACGAGAAGCGGCTCAACTTCAAGCAGGACATCGACGTACGCGGAATGCGCGGCGACGAGGCAGTGATGGCAGTGACCTACTTCATCGACGACGCCATACTATGTG
Organism: uncultured Bacteroidaceae bacterium; assembly: GCA_964465765.1. Classification (GTDB taxonomy): domain Bacteria; phylum Bacteroidota; class Bacteroidia; order Bacteroidales; family Bacteroidaceae; genus Bacteroides. Next base: position 10,104 of record CAYXLA010000040.1, read on the forward strand.
GCGTGTCACGCGTCAGAATCTTGCACGGCACAGGCACCGGTGCACTGCGCACAATGATAAGGCAGTATCTGTCGACGGTGCCTGGTGTAGCCGACTATCGTGATGAGGATGTGCGGTTCGGCGGTGCCGGAATCACTGTTGTTGATCTTGATTGAGGCTGTCGGCATCCTCGCTGTCGAGCAGGTCAGCCTCACGTATCGTCACGTCACCACGTGCTGAGACGACAATGCTGAAGGGAACGTAAAGGTCGCTCTCGGGATAGCCCACGCTGGCTATGTACTGAAGACCGCCAGCCACCACCTTGTCGAACGTCAGCCCTTCCAGGGTGGCATGCTCCATGAAGTCGGCATCGAGATACTGTGCAAACGACGACTTCAGGAAATCTCTCTCAAGCACCTTGCTGCCGCCACTGGTTATTCGCAGAGTGATGCGGTTGTCCATGTAGCGGACGCCGTTCTCGTCTGTCGCCTGCGGCAGACTCTCATCGGCACGACGCATCACGTAGGAGTGATACTGCTTGCCCTGATACGTTGTGTCGATGCTTGCCTCGATGGTCTGCTGGATGCGCACGCCTGTGGCGGCAGATGTGCTGTCGTCTGCCGACGAGGCTACCATATAGTAGTCATTGTTCTCCTGTCCCTGGCGTGCATTGCCGCCACATGAGCACAGCGCCAACGCCGTGCACAGCGCTACGACCGTATGTCTGCCCACGGTCTTCATTAAGCCTCCGGTGCAGCTTCTGCCTCTGCTGCAGCATTGCCGCCCTGCTCATTGTCGTCGTCGAAGTTGTCGATGCCGCTCTTGATGAGAAGGTTGTACCAGCTGATGAGCTTGCGTATGTCCGACAGATGCACGCGGTCGCGGTCGTAGTTTGGCAACACTGCCTGCAGATAGTCTGTCAGCTCGTCGGCTGTCGCCTTCTTGATGTCGATGGCTATGGGTGCACCGTTCTCCTTTGCCTTGACAGCATTGAGCACGTCGCGCAGAGGCACATCCTCGGCATCGGTATACATGGCGATGTCGCCCAGAGAGATAATCTTGTCATTGCTATAAGCCGGCATGCGGCGCTTGTCTGCCAATGACTCTACTACTATGATGTTCTTTCCGCTGGAAACGAGCTTATACAGTCCCGGCTTTCCTGCGATCGATAGAATTGCGTTCAACATATCTTTTTTTTACTCCTTTGTACTTATATGGTGGGGTCTATAAAATCCCACCGTAATGAAACAATAAATTAACATAACCTCGCAATCAGACAAAGTCTATTCATAGGACCCACCATCTGTGTAAAGTTAGAAATAACGTTCGGGGCGCAAATGTAAGTATTTTATTTCAACCTGAGCCCATCCACGAGCTGCAAAACCTGTGGCAGCAGCGGACGGCAGCCGTCGTTGACAATGCAGAAGTCCGACCGCCGCACCTTCTCTTCATCGCTCATCTGCCTGCTGATGCGGTGTCTGACGGCGTCGGCTGTGGTGTTGTCGCGATTCATGACGCGTGCTATGCGCACCTCTTCGGGTGCCGACACCATGACAATCTTGTCCACCACATCGGTGAAGTCGGCTTCGAAGAATATGGCAGACTCCACACCCACCAAGCTGCAATGCTGTCGTGAAGCCCACAGGGCAATGTCGGCACGTACGCGTGGATGAATGATGCCATTGACGATACGCACGTGGTCGTCCGAGGCAAAGAGGTAGTCGGCAAGCATGGGCTTGTTCAGTCTGCCGTCGTCTGTATATACTGCAGCGCCGAGCAGTGCTGTGAGTCTTTCGCGTATTATGGGGTCACTGACTGTCAGGCGCTTCGAATTGCTGTCGCAGTCATACACCGGAACGCCGCAACAGCGCATGATGTGCGAGACGACACTCTTGCCACTGCCTATGCCGCCTGTTATGCCCAGCTTAGTCTGCATCGTCGGACGAATATTGCTCTATGATGAAGTCCACCTGCGAAGGATTCAGGCGTATCCGGTTGATGCGCTGTGGCTGACGGCGCAGGTGCACCGTGTACTTGGCATTGCCCAGTGCCACGAGCTCTTCATACGACACCAGTATGTGGAAGTCCTCGGCAGTGATGTCCTTATAGAGGCTCATGGGGACCTGGAAGGTCACCTTCACCTTCGAGGGGAAGGCACGCAGAGCCTTGTCGGCTGGGAAGTTGATGCCCTCAATGGGCACGTCGACAGTCTTCTCGGTATATATGTCGACAGGCAGCGTCAGCTTCACTGCATCGGGCACGAACTTCACTCCCCTACCCGCCACGAGCCGCACGTCGGCATGCAGCGTATCCTCAATCTGTCCGTAGTCGATGTTTTCGGTATGTGCAGCATCAATGGTGTCGAAGACCGACGGCACGGCATAGACCAGAACAGAATCGGGTGTGAAGAGTGTGTCGCTGACGTAGTACTGGCGTCCGCCACTGACGCGTCCGCTGAACATCACCGGCACCTTCTTGGCTTGACCTTCGGAGTAGTAGTACTCCAGTGTGTCGGGCTGTATGGAGACGATGCGTGCTGCCGACCCCAGCTGCGAACCTATGGAGCGCAGGAATGTCGATGTTGGCAGAGCCACATGATTGTCGTGCGACAGGTTCTCCTCGAAGTCGAGCGTCACAGGGTAGAACCTTTGTGCAAACATGTAGTTGAGCAGTGCCGTTCCCTTGTCGTGCACACGCACTGTAATCTCGCTTACCGGCTCTGAGGTTATGACCACATTGTCGGGCACGCCACGCAGCCTCACCGGTATCGACACCTCCGTCTCATACTCATTGTCGAGTGTCTGCAGGAGCCAGAAGCCAGCGGCTATGAACACGAAGAGCAGATAAACGAAGAACTCCCTGCTTTTTGCGCTCAGCAGGAAGTCCCTTGTCTTTCGCAGCAACCTTAGATATGTATGTTTAAGCTGACGGCTGCGCATGTCTCTCCTATTCTGTCTGTTATTCCTCACACCTCACTCTCCCTCTCTGTGTGGGGGACGGAGGTGGTCCGACGGCTTTTTTCTATTGCTTTGTCTTGGCAACTGTTGCAGCGTTGGCATCGGCAGCAGCGGCGAAGATGGAGTTCTTGTCGACACGCACCTTCACGTTGCGGTCAATCTCGAGCATCACGTCATTGTCGTTGATCTCCTTCACTATGCCATGTATGCCACCGGCAGTCACCACGTTCTGGTTCACCTGCAGCGACTTGCGGAAGTTCGATATCTCCTTCTGCTTCTTGTTCTGCGGACGTATCATGAAGAAATACATTATGGCGAACATCAGAATAAGCATAATCCACATGAGGCTGCTGTCGCCGGCTGCGGGAGCCTGGAGTAAAACTGTCATAAGGTTCATTGTGTCTTCTGTTTTTTGGGGTCTTTATAAAAAAATATGGTATCTACTTTCTCGGTGTTGCAAACATACTAATTCTTCAGCAACTTACCGTCCTTTTTTAACACCTTAACTATTCCGTCGAGTGTGCCGTTGACGAAGGCTCCGCTCTTAGGCGTGCTGTAGACCTTGGCAATGTCGACATACTCGTTCAGCGATACGCTGACCGGGATGTTGGGGAACGAGAAGATCTCTGCCAGTGCTGTCTGCATCACCACCACATCCATGAATGCCACGCGGTTCAGGTCCCAGTTGCGTGTGTTGTCGCTAATCAGCTTGCGATAGCTCTCACTGTTCAGTATTGAGTAGCGCAGCAGCTTGGTGGCGAAGTTGCGGTCGTCCTCATCCTTAAACTCCGGCAGCAGCGGCTGGTCGGCACCTGTTGCAGGGTCAAAGCGGTTGATGGTCTTCAGCACAAACGTATCCACGATGTCCTTATCGTCGTTCCAGTAGAGGCTCATGTCCTCGAGCAGGTCGTCCAGCTCGGCATTGTTCTGTATGAACGTCTTGTACAGCTTGCGCCACAGCTCGCGGTCGGCATCATAGTCGGTCGTGTCGGCAACCATATAAGCCTTATAGATGTTGCTGTCCTCAATCTTCTCGAAGAGGCTCTTGATGAAGTCTGCCTGGTCGTTCCAGCTGCGCTTCTTCTCGTCGACATAGTCGTTCAGCATCGTGTTTGCCTGCAGCTGTGCAATGAAGGCATTCTCCACGAAGCGCATATTGGGATTCAGGTCTTCCTCTGTCAGGATTTTGTGGCTTCGCCTCTTCTCTATGCGCTTAGCGGCATAGTCGGTAATGGCAACCATCAACAGAAGCAGGTAGTTGTAAAGGTCGTACGCCTTGGAGATGCTGAAGAGCAGCTCCTTCTCGGCAGCGTCAAGGTTGTTGTTTCCGTTCTGGTAGTACGCATAGACAATCTGTATCACCTTCAGACGGATAAGAACTCTGTTTATCATACAAGAAAAATAAGACTTTTGTAAAAACAATGTTTTCCGCTGCAAAAGTAGACATTATAATCCACTTCTAAGTTCCTGACAAACGTTTTTTTGCAATATTCCCTTCCTTATCCACAAAGCCATTTACAGCCACTACTCGCGGTTCAGGAAATATACGGGGGCGTTACTGGCTCCTTCTTTCTTCAAGACTCCTGTCTCCGTGAAATGCCTGAGGCAACGCAATGCGGCACCCTGACGCAGCCCGAACGTCTGCTCCAGCACGCGTCGGGTGATGCAGTTGTTAGCGGCAAGATATTCCTTGATCTTCTCCAGCAGCTCCTCTTCCGTATATTGGCGCGACTTGGACGAATACTTCGCGCGCTCGAACCGCGCATTGCGCTTCACGGCTTTGAGCAGTTCGGCATCGGGACGGAACTTGATGCCACGCACGCTGATATAGTCGCCACGCGCCTTGTCCGACGGCACATCCTCCGGCATCTCAAGGTCGACCGACAGCGAGAAATAGCCTATCTCGGGAAGATGGAAGCGGTGACCCTCCGACAGTTCGCGCACCATGTAGTCGCGCAACGTCATGAGTGTGGCCTGCACTGTGCCTTTCGACAACGAACTGTGACTTTGGATGTGGCTTTCCAACTGGATGTCCGCCTGCGGCTGACTCTCGAAAAGACGCACAAATCTCTGCTCTTCTCCCGAACCCTGCGAGTTCTTGATGGAGTGAATTTCATACTTGATGCTCATGGTTAATGTATTATTTTGTTCTCAAATATACACAATTTTGAGGGGCTTGTCAAGACCCCGTGCCGAGAAGAAGCGCCATCGGCAGTCTCAGCTCTTCGAGTTTAATGATGAAAGACAATAGCTATTGTCGTGCGAGAAGATAACTAAAATTGTGTCAGAATACGTCATAAGTCGTCTCACATCGAACGTTGTGAATGCTCACATCGAACGTTGTGAACGCTCA
>CAYXLA010000041.1:0-15240 GCA_964465765.1 uncultured Bacteroidaceae bacterium
ACATTATATGGCTAACCCCAGACTAAGGGAACGCAGTGACCGCAGTCTGGGGCCCCAAGCATCCGCCTAATGTGCCTCGAAGAGGTACATACATATAGGACATGAATATCCCCACCTATTTTCTACTGACTCCCTATTTGTTCTGTCTTATTACCAACACAGCGGTACCAATACGACAAAAAAAAGAGCCACTCCTGACGGAGCGGCTCCATTTTCGTTATAGATAGTTGGATTCTTATTCTGCTGCCTTCTCTTCTGCAGGAGCAGTTGCCTCTGCATTCTCAGCGGGCTGCTGTGCTACAACTTCAGCATCTGCTGCAGCCTTCTTGCTGCGACGACGTGTGCGTGAAGCCTTCTTAACAGCCTTATCCTTTGCCATGTTCTCATCATAGTCTACCAACTCGATGAAGCACATTGAAGCATTGTCGCCAAGACGATTTCCCAGCTTAATGATACGTGTGTATCCTCCCGGACGATCAGCGATCTTAACGGAAATCTCCTTGAAGAGCTCAGTTACCGCATACTTGTCCTGCAGGTTTCTGAACACTACACGACGAGAATTGGTTGTATCGTTCTTTGACTTTGTCAGCAAAGGCTCAACATACTTCTTCAGAGCTTTTGCCTTCTCAACGGTCGTAGTGATTCTTTTGTGCTTTATCAGAGAGCACGCCATGTTTGCCAACATTGCAGCTCTGTGAGAGGCAGTACGACCAAGGTGATTGAATTTCTTATTATGTCTCATTTTTATTCTTTATCTAATTTATACTTAGAAATATCCATTCCAAACGACAGATTCAGACCCGCCAGCAAATCATCAAGCTCGGTGAGCGATTTCTTACCAAAGTTGCGGAACTTCAAAAGGTCAGTCTTGTTGTACTGAACCAAGTCGCCAAGGGTTTCAACATCGGCAGCCTTAAGGCAGTTCAGTGCACGAACCGAAAGATCCATGTCGGTGAGCTTAGTCTTAAGCAGCTGGCGCATGTGGAGTACCTCCTCATCGAAATCTGCATTATCAGCATTCTGGTCGGGCTCAAGAGATATCTTCTCGTCAGAGAACAACATGAAGTGATAAATCAAGATCTTGGCAGACTCTTTCAAAGCCTCCTTTGGGTGTATGGAACCATCTGTTGTAATCTCAAGTGTGAGCTTGTCGAAGTCGGTCTTCTGCTCAACACGGTAAGGCTCTACTGTGTACTTGACATTACGTATAGGTGTGTAAATAGAATCAATAGGAATTACATTAACATCGGTGCAGTATATCCTGTTCTCATCGGAGGGAACATAACCGCGACCCTTGTTAATTGTAAGTTCAATGTGCATTGTCGCCTTTGAGTCTAAATGACAGATAACCAATTCAGGATTTAACACTTCAAATCCAGTCAGATATTTACCTATGTCACCAGCTTTGAACTCGGTAGAATTTTCGATGGTGATGACAGCCTTTTCTGTCTCGAAATCCTCAACTGTCTGTTTGAATCTCACCTGCTTCAGGTTAAGGATAATGTTTGTGACATCCTCCTTTACACCAGGAACGCTTGCGAACTCATGTTCAACACCATCTATCTTTATAGTAGTTATAGCAAAGCCTTCCAACGATGAAAGCAATATGCGACGTAGGGCATTACCTATCGTAATGCCAAAGCCCGGCTCAAGAGGCTTGAATTCGAACTTTCCATACTTCGAATCAGCTTCCAGCATCAGGACCTTGTCGGGTTTTTGAAATGCTAATATCGACATTGAATTAATTAGTTTTTAGAGTACAACTCGACGATCAACTGCTCCTTGATATTCTCAGGGATATCTGCTCTATCAGGCACATGCAGGAACTTGCCTGTCTTTGAGCTCTCGTCCCACTCCAACCAAGGATACTTGCTGTGATTGAAACCTGCCAAAGCGTCGGCAATTACCTCTAACGACTTAGAACGCTCGCGAACACCAATCAACTGACCAGGCTTAACGTGGTAAGAAGGAATGTTCACAACCTGACCGTCGACAGTAATGTGCTTGTGGCCTACCAGCTGGCGTGCAGCATTACGAGTGCGTGCAATACCCAAACGGAAGACAACATTGTCCAGACGACCCTCAAGCAACTGCAGAAGAACTTCACCAGTTACACCTTCCTGCTTGACTGCCTTCTCGAAGAGATTGCGGAACTGCCTCTCTAACACACCGTATGTGTATTTGGCCTTCTGCTTCTCACGGAGCTGCATTCCGTATTCAGAGCTTTTCTTGCGTGAATTTCCATGCTGGCCCGGGGGATAATTCTTCTTAGACAATACTTTATCAGCACCATAAATACCCTCGCCGAACCTGCGTGATATTCTTGATTTTGGTCCAATATATCTAGCCATTTCTTTTTCTAATTGTTTTTTATGAACTTGTTTTGTTGCAGCCGCGACTGTAGAAAGGAAGTATTACAATCTCTAAACAAAATCAGATTCAGATTATAAATAATGTAAACTTAAACTCTACGTCTCTTTGGAGGACGGCATCCATTGTGTGGAAGCGGAGTAACATCAACAATCTCCGTAACCTCGATTCCTGCACCATGTACGGTTCTGATAGCGGACTCACGGCCATTACCCGGACCCTTTACATAAGCCTTAACCTTACGCAAGCCGAGATCGTATGCCACCTTAGCGCAATCCTGCGCAGCCATCTGTGCTGCATACGGAGTGTTCTTCTTAGAACCCTTGAATCCCATCTTGCCAGCTGAAGACCAAGAGATGACCTGGCCGTCGCTATTTGTCAGGGAAACGATGATGTTGTTGAACGACGAATGAACATGAAGCTGTCCGCTCGCGTCAACCTTCACAACCTTCTTCTTTGCTGCAACTGCTTTTTTTGCCATATATCAACAATAATTATTTAGTAGCTTTTTTCTTATTTGCGACAGTCTTCTTTCTGCCCTTACGTGTGCGGGCATTGTTCTTTGTGCTCTGTCCACGGACAGGCAGTCCGATACGATGACGTATGCCACGATAGCAACCGATGTCCATCAGACGCTTGATGTTCATCTGGACTTCAGAACGAAGATCACCTTCGACTTTATAATTAGCTGCAATGATCTCACGAATCTTGCCTGCCTGCTCGTCGGTCCAATCCTTGACTTTCAGGTCTCTGTCGACGCCTGCTTCGTCCAAGATCTTGGCCGAACTACTCCGACCTATTCCAAATATGTAGGTCAACGCAATCTCACCTCTCTTATTCTGAGGCAAATCTACACCAACTATTCTTATAGCCATATAACGAAACTATTTCTTTGCAAAAATAATAATATTATCCTTGACGTTGTTTATACTTAGGATTTTTCTTGTTAATTACGTACAGAGTGCCATGACGTCTTACGATCTTGCAATCTGCTGTACGCTTCTTTAAGGATACTCTAACTTTCATATCGTCTTATTTATATCTAAATGAAATTCTTCCTTTTGATAAATCATAGGGGGACATCTCCACGCGAACTTTGTCGCCCGGCAGAATCTTGATGTAGTGCATCCTCATCTTGCCAGATATGTGCGCGGTGATTTCATGACCGTTTGTCAACTCAACGCGGAACATTGCATTCGACAATGCTTCAACAATGACTCCATCCTGTTCTATCGCTGTTTGTTTTGCCATATATGTATGCTATAGTAATATGACATTAATAAGCGGCGATACTACCCGCACGGCCTTTAATACGTCCTGACTTGAGCAGTCCGTCGTAATGCCTCATAAGCAAGTGGCTCTCTACCTGCTGCAGAGTGTCAAGTACAACACCTACAGTGATCAGCAAAGATGTTCCACCGAAGAAGTTCGCGAACTCAGACTGTACACCAAACACACCGGCAAAAGCAGGCATTATGGCTATGAAGGTAAGGAACAAGGCTCCAGGAAGAGTGATGCGCGACATGATCTCGTCGATGTAGTCGGCCGTCTTCTTGCCAGGCTTTACGCCAGGAATGAATCCATTGTTACGCTTCATATCCTCTGCCATCTGCGTCGGGTTGATGGTTATAGCCGTGTAGAAATACGTGAACAAGATGTTCAGTACCGCAAACACAAAATTGTACAGGAAACTGCTTGAGTTGGTAAAGTCGCGCATTATGCTGCTCGTATTGCTCAAGTCTGTAAATCCAATCAGTGAGATTGGGATAAACATGATTGCCTGTGCAAAGATGATAGGCATCACATTCGCCGCATTGACTTTCAAAGGAATGTACTGTCTGGCACCACCAACCTGTTTGTTGCCGACAATCTTCTTTGCATACTGTACAGGCACTTTCCTGACACCTTGTACAAGGAGGATTGCCAAAGCTGTAACCACAAGCAGAATGACTATCTCGATAAGGAACATCACCAGACCACCAGTCTTCTCAGTCATACGAGATACAATCTCCTGGAAGAAAGCCTGAGGGAATCGGGCTATGATACCGACCAAAATAATCAGTGAGATGCCATTACCAATACCCTTGTCCGTGATTCGCTCACCGAGCCAAAGGATGAACATACTACCTGCTGCCAAGATTATGGTAGAGGTAAACATAAACAGAGTCCAATCTAATGAAGCATTGAGTGACGGTCCGGCTTGCATCTTCAAGTTCAGCAAATATGATGGAGCCTGTACAAGAAGGATGAAGATGGTCAGATAACGAGTATACTGGTTCATCTTTCTCCTGCCGCTCTCACCCTCACGCTGCAACTTCTGGAAGTAAGGTACAGCGATACCTAACAGCTGGATGACGATCGACGCTGAGATGTAAGGCATGATTCCCAATGCGAAGATAGATGCGTTGGAGAATGCTCCACCAGAGAACATGTTCAACAGGGCTAAAAGACCCTCACTTGTTTGTTGGCGCAACTGTGTCAGCATTGACGGATTTATACCGGGCAACACCACATAGGAGCCGAACCGGTATATTGCGACAAACAATATGGTGATGAGGATCTTCTGACGAAGGTCCTCTATCCTCCATATATTCTTTAATGTTTCAATAGCTTTCCTCATTGAATCAAAGTTTTACGGCCTTACCGCCTAAAGCCTCAATGGCAGCCTTTGCACTCTCTGAGAATGCATTTGCTTCTACGTCAACCTTAGATGTCAGGGTTCCCTTTCCAAGTATCTTGACCAACTGGGAAGAAGAGACAAATCCTGCCTCGACCAGGTCCTTAACACTTACAGACTGCAAGTTCTTGGCTTCTGCCAGTTTCTGTATGGTGTCAAGATTTATGGCCTTATACTCAATACGGTTGATGTTCTTGAAGCCGAACTTCGGCACACGACGCTGCAGAGGCATCTGACCACCCTCGAATCCAATCTTCTTCTTGTAACCGGATCTTGACTTAGCACCCTTTGTACCTCTTGTAGAAGTACCACCAAGACCAGATCCCGGACCGCGTCCGATTCTCTTCCTTGAAGTAGTTGAACCTGCAGCAGGTTTCAAATTGCTTAAATCCATATTGCGATTTTTTATTATTCTACGACTAATTACTTAATAATGGTGACGAGATGCTTAACCTTCTCGACCATTCCACGTACTGAAGGGGTATCCTCAACCTCAACCTGATGGTAAAGCTTGTGCAGGCCCAACGAATCAAGAGTGTCTCTCTGTGTCTTCGGAGCACCAATTCTGCTCTTAGTCTGTTTGATCTTTATTGTTGCCATTGAAAATACTCTCCTTATCCTTTAAATACTTTTTCCATACTGATGCCTCTGTTGTGGGCTACAGTGTAAGCATCACGCATCTCGCTAAGAGCCTTGATAGTAGCCTTAACCAAGTTGTGAGGATTTGACGATCCCTTCGACTTAGCCAACACATCCTTGATGCCTACGCTCTCGAACACTGCACGCATTGCACCACCAGCAACCACACCGGTACCTTGTGATGCAGGCTTGATGAATACTTCTGCACCACCAAAGCGTGCTGACTGCTCGTGAGGCACTGTTCCGTTGTGTACTGGGACCTTTGTGAGGTTCTTCTTTGCAGCCTCTGTACCTTTGGCGATTGCTGCTGTAACCTCGCTGGCCTTACCCAGACCATAACCTATAGTGCCATCTTCGCTACCGACAACCACAATGGCTGAAAAGCTGAATGTTCTACCACCCTTTGTAACTTTGGTTACACGATTTATCGCAACCAGCCTGTCCTTCAGTTCCGTATCGTTAGAAACTTTTACTTTGTTCAATTCTGCCATAATGATTAAAATTTAAGTCCACCGTTGCGAGCAGCGTCAGCTACTTCCTTAACTCTACCATGATACAAATAACCATTACGGTCGAAGACAACTGTCGTAATGCCAGCCTCTATTGCCTTCTTGGCAATTAAGTCACCGACTTTAGCAGCCTGCTCCTTCTTAGGCATAGCCTCAGTGAGTCCCAGTGATGATGCTGCAGCCAAGGTCTTTCCAGAAAGGTCATCGATAAGCTGGACGTAGATTTGCTTGTTGCTTCTGAAAACAGACATACGAGGACGCTCTGCCGTGCCCGACACCTTATTGCGAACTCTATATTTGATTTTGATTCGTCTTTCTATTTTTGTCGTCATAATGCTCTATTTTTAAAATTACTTAGCACCAGCTGCCTTGCCAGACTTCCTGCGGATAACCTCGTCAACGAACTTAACACCCTTGCCCTTGTAAGGTTCAGGCATACGGAACGAACGTATCTTAGCACAAACCTGTCCGAGGAGCTGCTTGTCGCATGACTCCAAAAGGATCAGAGGGTTCTTGTTTCTCTCAGACTTCGTCTCGACCTTTATCTCGGGAGGTAACTGAATGAATATATTGTGAGTATAGCCCAATGCAAGCTCTATGATGTTTCCCTGGTTGGAAGCACGGTAACCTACACCGACAAGCTCAAGCTCTTTCTTATATCCCTCAGACACACCAACGACCATGCTGTTTACCAATGCGCGGTACAGTCCGTGATATGCATGTCTCTGCTTTGGGTTATCAGCCAAGGTCTTCTCATCCTCTGCGAAAGATACATGGCCATCTTCTATTGTTACTTTGATTGAAGGATTCACATACTGGCTCAACTCACCCTTGGGACCCTTTACGGTCACAACATCATCCTTAAACGAAACTGTCACACCGGCCGGTATGCTAATGGGCAATTTTCCTATTCTAGACATTCTCTATATCCTCCAATTAATAAATGTAACACAAAACCTCACCGCCAATCTTCAAGTCAGCGGCTTCTTTGTCAGTAAGAACACCCTTTGAAGTAGATATAACAGCAATGCCTAAGCCATTGATAACTCTTGGCATATCTCTGTAACCGGTATACTTACGCAAACCGGGAGAAGAAACGCGGATAAGCTTCTTAATAGCATTTACCCTGCTTACCGGATCATACTTCAATGCAATCTTGATAGTTCCCTGTGGACCATCTTCTACAAACTTGTAGTTAAGAATGTAGCCTTTTTGGAAAAGGATCTTAGTGATTTCCTTTTTCAAATTCGAAGCTGGGACCTCCACTACTCTGTGCTTTGCCTGAATAGCGTTTCTCAACCTCGTCAAATAATCTGCTATTGGATCTGTCATAAATGTATAATGTTAAATTAATCAGGACAACCCTGACAATATTTAAATAAACGTCTTACCAGCTTGCCTTGTGCACACCGGGGATAAGGCCATTAGATGCCATCTCACGGAAGTCAATTCTTGAAATGCCAAACTGACGCATATATCCTTTCGGACGACCGCTCATCTTGCAGCGGTTGTGCAATCTGATTGGATTTGCATTCTTGGGAATGCTCTGCAACTTCTGTGCTGCTTCATATGCCTCTGCAGGTTCACCCTTGCGGATTATTTCCTTGAGAGCTGCTCTCTTGCTGGCATACTTAGCAACTAACTTGGCACGCTTAACCTCGCGGGCTTTCATTGATTCTTTTGCCATAACTCTATATCAGTCTTTATTAGCGTTCTTGAAAGGGATTCCAAATTCCTTCAGCAGAGCATAACCTTCTTCATCTGTCTTTGCAGTTGTTACGAATGTTATGTTCATACCCTTTATAGTCTGGATGCTGTCGATATTGATCTCAGGGAAGATAATCTGCTCCTGAATGCCAAGAGAATAGTTTCCACGGCCATCCAGCTTGCTCTGTACTCCCTTGAAGTCACGAATACGAGGCAGAGCCACACGGACCAACTTCTCAAGGAACTCATACATACGCTCACGACGCAATGTAACCATAACGCCGATAGGCATCTTCTTACGGAGCTTGAAGTTTGCTATATCCTTACGAGAAAGTGTAGCAACAGCCTTCTGACCGGTAATGATGGTCAACTCGTTTATAGCGTCATCAATAATCTTCTTGTCTGCAACTGCAGAGCCCAAGCCCTGATTGACAACAATCTTCTTCAATACAGGAATCTGCATGGAAGATGTGTAGTGGAACTTTTCCTTCAAAGCAGGAGCTATGCGCTCAGCGTATTCATTCTTCAATCTTGCGGTATTGCTCATCACTTAATCTCCTCTCCTGATTTTTTAGAATAACGGACTAACTTGCCATCAGTTCCCTTCTTCCTGCCGATACGTGTAGGTTTGCCGGTCTTGGGATCTACCACATTCAGATTAGAAATGTGAATCGAAGCTTCCTTCTTCACGATTCCACCCTGCGGATTCTTGGCATTCGGCTTTGTGCTCTTAGACACCATGTTGATGCCCTCAACAATAGCACGCTGATCCTTAACAAGAACCTTCAATACACGACCAGTCTTGCCTTTGTCTTCACCGGCGTTCACATACACTGTGTCGTCTTTCTTTATATGCAATTTACTCATTCTTTAAAGCTTTAAAATATTAAAGTACTTCAGGAGCAAGTGAAACGACCTTCATGTTTGCCGTGCGCAACTCACGTGCAACCGGACCGAAGATACGGCTACCACGAAGTTCTCCTGCATTGTTCAGCAGGACGCAGGCATTATCATCAAAACGTATATAGGAGCCATCCTGACGGTGAATCTCCTTCTTTGTACGTACAATCAAAGCTTTCGACACTGCACCCTTCTTAATATCGCTTGACGGGATAACGTTCTGTACGGCAACAACGATTACATCACCGACAGAGGCGTAACGACGACCAGTGTTTCCTAAGACACGGATACACAGAGCCTCACGAGCGCCGCTGTTATCGCATACAGTAAGTTTGGATTCTACTTGTATCATAGCAAATTACTTAGCTTTTTCTGTTATTTCTACCAATCTCCATCTCTTGGTCTTGCTCAAGGGACGGGTCTCCATGATGCGAACCTTGTCACCAACGTTGCACTCATTCTTCTCATCGTGAGCGTAGTACTTCTTCGTCTTGCTCACGAACTTGCCATACAGAGGGTGCATAACCTTAAACTTGGCAGCAACGACAATAGACTTGTCCATCTTGTTGCTGACAACGACACCAGCTCTTACCTTCCTTAAATTTCTTGCTTCCATCAGGGCCTTCATTTATTATTAAGTTCTCTCTCGCGCAAGACAGTCTTCATGCGCGCAATCGTCCTGCGTAAGTCCTTAATCTGTGCAGGATTTTCAAGAGGAGAGATAGAGTGATTCAACAACATCTGATGCAACTTAGCGGACTCGCTCTCCACTCTCTCTACCAAATCATTGGTAGCCATTTCTTTAACTTCTGCTATCTTCATAATTCTTACGCATTATTGATTTTGAAAATCATAGTCACGTCTTACGACAAACTTCGTCGTGATAGGAAGCTTCTGAGCAGCAAGTCTCAATGCCTCCTTTGCTACCTCGTAAGGCACGCCATCTGCTTCAATCAGTATTCTTCCCGGGTATACAGGAGAAACCCATCCTGCTGGATCACCCTTACCTTTACCCATACGTACGTCAGCAGGCTTTCTGGTGATTGGTTTGTCCGGGAATATGCGAATCCAAATCTGACCTTGGCGCTGCATATATCTGGTGACAGCAATACGAGCAGCCTCTATCTGCTGAGCCGTAATCCACTTTGGCTCCAAAGCCTTTATTCCGAACGATCCAAAAGCGAGCGTTGTACCTCTATAGTCATTGCCCCTGCGTCCGCGTCCGTCTTGCGGCCTTCTGTATTTAGTCCTTTTCGGTTGTAACATAATCTTTCAGTTTCAAATTAGCGGTTAATCTTTTTTCTCTTGAAGCTACGGCCACCGTTCTGACCACCGTTTCCGCGACCACTTTCCTTGGTCTGTGTGAAGTTCGGAGCCAGTTCACGCTTACCATAGACAAGTCCCTTGCAGATCCAAACCTTTACACCCTGCAGACCAACCTTTGTCAAGGCAGGAGTCTGGCAGTAGTCGATATCGGCACGGAATGTATGCAACGGAGTTCTACCCTCCTTAAACATCTCGGAGCGAGCCATCTCAGCGCCATTCAAACGACCAGAGATCTGTATCTTGATACCCTCAGCACCCATGCGCATTGTGTTGGCAATAGCCATCTTAATTGCACGGCGATAAGCTATCTTACCCTCAACCTGACGTGCGATGTTGTTAGCAACAATGACAGCGTCAAATTCAGGACGACGTACTTCGTAGATGTTTATCTGCACTTCCTTATCGGTAATCTTCTTCAACTCCTCTTTCAACTTATCAACTTCCTGACCACCTTTACCGATGATGATACCAGGACGAGAAGTGCAAACGGTAATAGTGACGAGCTTCAGTGTGCGCTCGATAACAATTCTCGATATGCTTGCCTTTGCAAGACGGGCATTCAGATACTTACGAATCTTGCTGTCTTCCAGCAAAGAGTCACCGTAGTTCTTGCCTCCATACCAGTTAGAATCCCATCCTCTGATGATTCCCAAACGATTACTTATCGGATTAACTTTCTGTCCCATCTGCCTTATTTTTCTTCGTTATTACTTTTTGAACCTACGAACAGCGTAACGTGGTTAGAGCGTTTACGAATTCTGTAGCCTCTACCCTGTGGGGCGGGGCGCATTCTCTTGAGTGTAGGACCGCCGTCTACGAATATCTTCGTAACAAACAGCTCGCCACTCTCAGCCTTACGCTCGTTCTTTTGCTCCCAATTGGCTATCGCAGAACGCAGCAGTTTCTCAACCTTAGCTGCAGGCTCCTTCGACGAGAACTTAAGCACACCGAGAGCTCTATTGACTTCCATTCCGCGGATCATATCTGCAACAAGGCGCATCTTACGAGGGGAAGTAGGAACATTTTGCAGCTTTGCAAAATACATTGTCTTTAGGGCTTCCTTTCTTTTTTCAGCCGATATTTTTTTTCTTGATCCCATTATAGTTTACTTTTTTCAGGCCTGTTTAATCATTTCCTATTACCAGCATGTCCTTTGAATGTACGAGTTGGAGCGAACTCACCCAACTTGTGTCCTACCATATTCTCAGTAATGTAAACAGGAATAAATTTATTTCCATTATGAACAGCAATGGTGTGTCCCACAAAATCGGGAGAAATCATTGAAGCTCGTGCCCAGCTCTTGATGACCTCTTTCTTGCCAGACTCATTCATAGCAAGAACTTTCTTCTCAAGCTTGACATTTATATATGGACCTTTTTTTAATGAACGACTCATGATTTATTCGATTTATCAGATTACTTCTTTCTTCTCTCTATAATATACTTGGACGACTGCTTCTTAGGAGCTCTGGTCTTGAGACCCTTAGCATACAAGCCCTTGCGTGATCTTGGATGACCACCTGAAGCACGTCCTTCGCCACCACCCATTGGGTGATCAACAGGGTTCATAACGACACCACGGTTGCGTGGACGGCGTCCAAGCCAACGAGAGCGTCCTGCCTTACCAGAACTTTCCAATCCGTGATCTGAATTTCCTACGCTACCAATAGTGGCTTTGCAGGTGCTCAATATCTTTCTCAACTCACCCGAAGGAAGCTTGATAACGCAGTAGTCACCCTCTCTTGAGGTCAACTGAGCGAAGTTTCCAGCCGAACGAACCAGCGCAGCGCCCTGTCCAGGACGGAGCTCGATATTGTGAATAACTGTACCAACAGGTATATTCTTGAGAGGGAGTGCATTGCCAATCTCTGGTGCTGCATTCTCACCTGACATCAGAGTTGTTCCAACCTGAAGTCCGTTAGGAGCGATGATATAACGCTTCTCACCGTCAGCATAGAACAGCAGAGCGATACGAGCCGAACGGTTAGGATCATACTCTATTGTCTTTACGACTGCCGGAACACCATCTTTGTTTCTCTTGAAGTCGATGACACGAAGGACTTTCCTATGTCCGCCACCAATGTAGCGCATGGTCATCTTACCTTCATTGTTGCGACCGCCTGACTTCTTTACTCCGAAGACAAGGCTCTTCTCTGGTACCTGTGCAGTAATCTCGTCAAACGTACCAATAATCTTATGTCTCTGCCCTGGTGTTGTGGGCTTAAATTTACGTACTGCCATTTTCTACTTAGATGTTGCTGTAAAAATCAATAGTTTCGCCATCCTTCAGTGTGACGATAGCTTTCTTGAAGGCGTTCGTGCGGCCTTTAACAAGTCCTGCCTTAGTGTAGCGAGCCTTGCTCTTTCCTGCGTAGACCATTGTGTTGACATCAACCACCGACACCTTGTAGAGTGCCTCAACTTCAGCCTTAATCTGAGGCTTTGTAGCCTGGGGGGTAACAACAAAACCGAAACGGTTATTAGCCTTTTCGGTGATGCCTGTCATCTTCTCTGTCACTAACGGTTTAATAATAACTGCCATTATTTAAGCCTCCTTTTTATCCAACACATTATCGATTGCCGAGAGCGAAGCCTCGGTAAACACAACTACGCCGGCATCCAATACTCTGTATGTATTGACGCCGTCTACAGTCTGCACGTTTGCACGCTGCAGATTGCGAGCCGACAAATATACGTTTTTGTTCGACTCAGGCATGACAAGAAGCAACTTTTTGTCTGATATTTTAAGATTATTTATCAGAGCAACAAAATCCTTCGTCTTAGGAGCCTCGAAGCTGAAATCCTCAACTACGATGATAGCATTGTTCTGTGCCTTATACGACAGAGCAGACTTGCGTGCCAACTGCTTTACCTTCTTGTTAAGTTTGAAGGAGTAGTCTCTTGGCTTAGGACCAAACACGCGACCACCACCAACAAGTACAGGCGAATTCAGGTCACCACGACGTGCACCGCCGCCACCCTTCTGACGTCCTATCTTGCGTGTAGAACCACTGATCTCACTTCTTTCTTTCGACTTTGCCGTTCCCTGACGTCGGTTCGCCATATACTGCTTAACAGCAAGGTAGATAGCATGGTCGTTCGGCTCAATTCCGAAGACAGATTCGTTTAACGTAATCTTTCTTCCGGTGTCTTCACCTTTAATGTTGTATACGTTAACTTCCATTATTTCTCAATTAAAACGATTGAACCTTTGCAACCTGGAACAGAACCCTTAATCAAGAGCAGATTGTGCTCCGCGATCACCTTTAATATCTGCAAGTTCTGGACAGTGACACGGTTTCCACCCATCTGTCCGGCCATACGCAGACCTTTGAACACCTTTGCAGGGTAAGAACATGCACCGATAGAACCCGGCTTACGAGCACGGTTATGCTGGCCGTGAGTAGTCTGACCTACACCACCGAAGTGATGTCTCTTAACTACGCCCTGGAAGCCACGTCCCTTTGATGTGCCGATAACGTCAACAAACGAAGCGTCGTTGAACAACTCTACATTGACAGTATCACCTAAGTTCAGCTCACCGTCAAATCCTTTGAACTCAGCCAAGTGTCTCTTGGGTGTTACTCCGGCTTTCTTGAAATGACCCATCAAGGCGTTTGTGGTATGCTTCTCTTTCTTGTCCTGGAATCCCAGCTGAACAGATGCATAGCCATCTTTCTCGACGGTCTTAACCTGAGTTACAACACAAGGACCTGCTTCGATAACAGTGCATGGCACATTCTTGCCATCAGCACTGAAAACGGATGTCATTCCGATTTTCTTTCCTAATAATCCTGGCATTTCACTTAATGATTAAAAAATTACACTTTGATTTCCACTTCAACACCACTCGGCAACTCCAGCTTCATCAGTTCGTCGATGGTCTTCGCTGTTGAGCTATAGATGTCGATAAGTCTCTTGTAGGAAGAGAGCTCGAACTGCTCGCGCGACTTCTTGTTAACGAACGTAGAACGGTTGACAGTAAAGATGCGCTTGTGCGTAGGCAGAGGAATAGGACCACTGACGATAGCACCTGTGGACTTGACTGTCTTTACGATACTTGCAGCCGACTTGTCGACCAAGTTGTGATCGTAAGACTTCAGTTTGATTCTGATTTTCTGACTCATTTGTCTTTAATTGATATTGTTGTTTATCGGCGTTTCGGCACCGCAGGTTAAGAGTCATTCGCTAACCTGCGGTTGCCTCACGCATTTTCTTCTTTAGTTATTACTTGATCAGGTCAACGCGTCCCTTCACCTCTTCAAGCACAGCCTTGGCGATTGAAGAAGATACAGGTGCATGGTGATCATAGCTCATTGTAGAGGTTGCACGGCCTGAAGTGATGGTACGCAATGCTGTGACGTAGCCGAACATCTCTGCCAGCGGCACCATAGCCTTGACGATTCTAGCGCCAGAGTGTGTGCTCTCCATGCCTTCAACCTGTCCACGACGACGGTTCAAGTCACCGATTACATCACCCATGTACTCTTCAGGAGTTACAACATCGAGCTTCATGATAGGCTCCATCAGTACCGGAGCAGCCTTTGAGCAAGCCTCCTTGTATGCCTGGATGGCGCAGATCTCGAATGACAGCTGATCAGAGTCAACTGGGTGGAACGAACCATCAAGCAGCTCTACCTTCAGAGAATCCATCGGATAACCACCGAGGACACCATTCTTCATAGCTGTCTCGAAGCCCTTCTGAACTGAAGGAATGAACTCCTTAGGAATGTTACCGCCAGTGACGAGGTTAACAAACTGCAGGCCACCCTCTGTGTAGTCAGGATCAACCGGGCCTACATTGACGATGATATCAGCGAACTTACCACGACCACCCGACTGCTTCTTGTAAAGCTCACGGTGGTTGACAGTCTTCGTGATAGCTTCCTTATAGTTAACCTGAGGTTTGCCCTGGTTACACTCAACCTTGAACTCACGCTTCAGACGGTCAATGATGATATCGAGGTGAAGCTCACCCATACCCGAGATAATTGTCTGACCGCTCTGCTCATCAGTTCTAACTGTGAACGTCGGGTCTTCCTCAGCCAGCTTAGCCAGACCGTTAGACAACTTCTCCATATCCTTCTGAGTCTTCGGCTCAACTGCGATAGCA
>CAYXLA010000042.1:0-15170 GCA_964465765.1 uncultured Bacteroidaceae bacterium
CAATGGCGAATGTGCGTCTTCTTGCTATCTCGTTGTTCATCTCCTCATTTTTTTTATGGTTGCGGGCGCAAAAATAGGAAATTATGTGTTAAGTTTTATGTTTTATGTGTTATGTGCACGTCCTATTCTGTCACGTAGCACGCTTCACGCTTCACGCAACACGTTCATGTATGTACCTCTTCGAGGCACCAAGAACAGGATGCATGCAGCATCGGTGTTGGGTGATGCGTGCTGCGTGAAGCGTTCAACATAAAACACAACACGTAACACACAACACATAACACATAAAACTCAACTCCGCACCGCAGGTGCGAAAATCCGTATAAGCTCCGTCTAAGTTCCGCGGACCTTTTATCACCCTTCCCTTTAGGGGAGGGCTGGGGTGAGGCTTTCCTTCCCTTTAGGGAAGGATTTAGGAAAGGCTTCCACTTATCTCGTCAATAGACCACGAGTCCGATGAGGCCGGCGGCGATGATGAGCATGATGGGGTTTGCCTTGAAGCAGCGGGTGGCGATGAAGACGCCGAGGAAGAGCAGACAGCTGATGACGAACTGACTGAGGTCGTCGGTGGGGGAGCCGAAGTTCTCCTTGTCCATGAGCACGAGGGCAGCGGCGGCAAGCAGTCCCACGACAGCCGGTCGGAGGCCGCTGAAGACGTCGGTCACGGGTTTGCTCTTCTGATACTTCAGGAAGAACTTGCTGATGGTGAGCATGAGTATGAACGAGGGCAGCACCACGGCAAGCGTTGCCACTACGGAGCCCCACACGCTGCCGGTGGCGGTATAGCCCACGTAGGTTGCCGAGTTGATGCCGATGGGACCGGGCGTCATCTGGCTGATGGCGACGATGTCGGTGAACTCCTGCGGCGTGAGCCAGTCGTGACGCACGACGACCTCGCCCTGTATCATCGACAGCATGGCGTAGCCGCCGCCGAAGCCGAAGAGTCCTATCTTGAAGAAGGTGTAGAACAGTTGCAGGTAGAGCATCATCGTTGTTTGTCCTCCGTGGTTGTGGCACCGGCACGGTTGCAGTTGTCAGTGCCTTTGTTGAAGTAGTGTCCGTAAAGCCAGCCTCCCACGCCTGCGGCAATGATGATCCATATAGGCGAGAAGCCAAGGAGCCATATCAGCAGTGCGCTGACGACGGGTATCCACACGTTGCGGCGGTTGATGTGGGCAGACTTCGCCATGTTGAATGTGGGAGCTGCTATGAGTGCCACCACTGCCGGACGTATGCCCTTGAAGATGCGCTCGATGTAGGGGTTGTCCTTGTAGCTGGTGAAGAACAGTGCGATGGCGAGGATGATGCAGAACGACGGCAACACGCTGCCGAGCGTGGTGACAAGGCTTCCCTTGACACCACGCAGACGGTAGCCGATGAATATCGCTATGTTGACGGCAAAGACTCCGGGGCTGGACTGTGCTATTGCCAGCAGGTCGACGAAGTCTTCGGGCGCAATCCACTGCCGCTTCTTTACAATCTCGTCCTCGATGAGCGGCAACATGGCGTAGCCGCCACCGATGGTGAACGCACCTATTTTGAAGAAGATGATGAACGCCTCCCAGTAGAACTTGAGCGATGCGGTCATTTCTGCTTCCTCTGCTCCACCCACTTGCGTGCGTTGACGAACGCCTCAATCCACGGTGTCACCTCGTCCGAACGGCGGTCGGCAGGATAGCAGCCGCACTGCCACGGGAAGTAGGCACGCTCCAGGTGAGGCATGATGGCTACATGACGTCCGTCAGCACTTGCCAGTCCGGCAACGGAGTAGTCGGAGCCGTTAGGATTGGCGGGATACTCGTCGTAGCTGTATTTAGCAATTATGTTGTAGTCGCTCTCCTTGCCTTTGAGGGCGAACTTGCCCTCGGCATGAGCCACCCAGATGCCTATCTTGGAACCGCTGAGACTGCCGAACATCACACTGTCGTTCTCAGGAATGGTGAGGCCGACGAATGCCGATTCGAACTTGTGGGAGTTGTTGTGGACCATCTTGCCGATGTCCTTGCGGTCGGGCGACAGCAGGTTGAGCTCCATCATGAGCTGGCAGCCGTTGCAGACGCCGAGCGACAGCGTGTCCTCGCGTGCATAGTAGCGGTTGAGGGTCTCCTTCGCCTTGGGGCTGTAGAGGAATGCTCCCGCCCAACCCTTGGCAGAGCCAAGCACGTCGGAGTTGGAGAAGCCTCCGCAGAAGACAATCATGTTGACGTCGTCGAGCGTCTCGGTGCCGTCCTCGAGGTCGGTCATCGTGACGTCCTTGACGTCGAAGCCAGCCAGATAGAGGGCGTATGCCATTTCGCGCTCGCTGTTCGTGCCTTTCTCGCGAATGACGGCGGCATGCAGTCCGCTGGGCTTGCTGCGGTCTGCCGAGATGCCATATTGCTTGAGTGTGCCGGTGAATGACGGGCTGAGCTTGAACTCCACAGGCTGGTGCTTGTAGTTCTCGAAGCGCTGCAGTGCACAGCCGCCACGGCTTTGCTTGCGGTCGAGCAGGTAGGACGATGTGTACCAGACGTCGCGCAGACGGTCGATGTCGAACTTATGCTCTGCGCCATCCTTGCTGACGACGAGCTCGCGGCTGTCCTCCACAGGATGTCCTATCTTGACGGCTGCTACGCCGGCATCTTCCAGGATCTGCATCACGGCAGCCTTGTCGGCATCGCGCACCTGGATGACGACGCCAGGGTTCTCGGCGAAGAGGACCTTTATGAGGTCGTTCTCCTTCAGACCGTCGAGGTTGACTGAGAGTCCGCCTTCAGTGTTTGCGAAGCACATCTCGAGGAGTGTCGTTATGAGTCCGCCTGCCGAGATGTCGTGACCGGCAAGTATGAGTCCGCGGCCAATCATCTCCTGTATGGCGTTGAATGCTGCGCGGAAATATTCTGCATCGCGTGTGCATGGCACGTCATCGCCAATCTTGTTGAGGCTCTGTGCGAATGCCGAACCGCCGAGACGAAGCTCGTCGAAGCTGAAGTCGATGTGATAGAGTACTGTGCGCTTGTCGTTGACGACGACTGGCGACACGGTCTTCCTGACGTCGTTGACCTCACCTCCTGCCGACACGATGACTGTTCCAGGAGCTATGACCTTGGTGCCGTCGGGGTACTGCTGCGTCATGCTGAGTGAGTCCTTGCCTGTCGGCACATTGATGCCAAGCTCGATGCAGAACTTGCTGAGTGCCTCGACAGCGGTGTAGAGGCGTGCATCCTCGCCCTCCTGAGAGCGGCAGGGCCACATCCAGTTGGCAGACAGCGACACGGTGTCGATGCCGTCCTTGAGCTGTGCCCACACGATGTTTGTCAGTGCTTCGCTGACAGCCATCACCGAACCGGCGGCAGCATTTGCCAAAGCCACCTGCGGTGCATGACCTATTGATGTGGCTATGCCGGCATGGCCGCGGTAGTCCAGAGCCACCACGCCACAGTCGCTCAGCGGCAACTGCAACGGTCCCTGGCACTGCTGGCGTGCAATCTTGCCCGTCACGGAGCGGTCGACCTTGTTTGTCAGCCAGTCCTTGCAGGCTACAGCCTCCATCTGCAGCACGTTGTTGAGGTATTCATTCAAATGCGACGGGTCGTACTCCGGCATTGCGTAGTGACGCTCGCGTGTCTTGTCTATCATGTAGGTCTTTGGCGACGAGCCGAACATCTGGCTCACTGCCAGGTCGAACGGACGGACGCCATCCGCCTGCTGGAATGCAAAGCGATGGTCGCCGGTGGTGTGTCCGACGACATACATCGGTGCACGCTCGCGGCGTGCAATCTTGCTGACGTGCTCGATGGCCTTGCGGTCGATGAGCAGTCCCATGCGCTCCTGGCTCTCGTTGGCTATTATCTCCTTACTCGACAGCGTCTTGTCGCCGATGGGCAGCTTGCTCATGTCGATGAGTCCGCCGCAGTCTTCGACCAGCTCGGACAGACAGTTGACGTGTCCTGCTGCTCCGTGGTCGTGGATAGACACCACGGGGTTCGTGTCTTCCTCGCACAGCGCGCGTACCACATTATATACGCGCTTCTGCATCTCGGCGTTGGCACGCTGAACGGCATTCAGCTCCACGCCGTTGCTATAGCGTCCGGTGTCGACCGACGAGACGGAGCCTCCGCCCAGTCCGATGCGGTAGTTGTCGCCACCCATCACTACAATCTCTTCTCCCGGCTCGGCAGTGCCTTTGATGCAGTCGCGTTCGGTGCCGTAGCCCACGCCGCCAGCAAGCATTATCACCTTGTCGTAGCCATAGACCTCACCGTTCTCCTTGTGCTCGAACGTCAGCAGTGAGCCGCAGATGAGCGGTTGTCCGAACTTGTTGCCGAAGTCGCTTGCGCCGTTTGATGCCTTGATGAGGATCTGCTCGGGCGTCTGGTACAGCCACTTGCGTATGGGCAGTATCTGCTCCCATGCACGGTCTTCCTCGCCGCGCGGATATGAAGTGATGTAGACGGCTGTTCCTGCCAATGGCCATGAGCCCTTGCCACCAGCCATACGGTCGCGAATCTCACCACCGGTACCTGTCGAAGCGCCGTTGAACGGCTCCACGGTTGTCGGGAAGTTGTGTGTCTCAGCCTTGAATGAGATAACACTCTTGATGTCCTTCACGCGGAAGTAGTCGGGCTTGGAGTGGTCGGCAGGTGCGAACTGCTCAATGACAGGTCCTTTGGCAAATGCCACGTTGTCCTTGTAAGCCGATATGATTCTGTTGGGATGAGCCTTCGTGGTGCTCTTAATGAGCTGGAAGAGCGACGACGGCTTCTCCTCGCCGTCGATTACGAATGTGCCGCCGAAGATTTTGTGACGGCAGTGCTCTGAGTTAATCTGTGCGAAGCCGAATACTTCGGAGTCGGTCAGCGGACGTCCGCAGTCCTTCTCCACCTGCTTCAGGTAGTCCATCTCCTCCTTCGACAGCGCCAGTCCTTCCTTCTCGTTGTATGCTTCGAGGTCCTCGATGTGCTCGATGGGTTCGGGCTTGCGGTCGGTGGTGAACACCTTCTGGTTGAGGCCGTGGTACATGCGCTGAAGCATCTCGTCGTGCTCGGCACTGTCGTCCTTCACTGGGAAGTACTCCTCGATGCGCTCGATGCCGCTGAGACCCATGTTCTGTGTAATCTCTACGGCGTTGGTACTCCAAGGGGTAATCATCTCACGGCGTGGACCGACGAACCATCCCGTAAGGTTTTCTTCACTCTCTGCCGTGGCGTTGCCGAAGAGCCATGACAGCTTTTCCTCTTCTTGCTTGTCGGGAGTGTGGTCGCACTGTACGGCAATCACGCTCGCTTGTGGTGTTCTGAAAAAAAGAATCATATATATAAAAGGTGCATTTCTGTTTCCAGACGTGTGCATAAAATTATGTTTGTGCCGCAAAGGTAGTGCAAGTTGAAGACATATAAAATGAACCTACTTTCATTTTTGTCCGTGCCGATGCTCTCCGGCTGTGGCGTTGAGCCCGTACGTCTGCAACATTGGCCGATTGCGCTGCTGCGATGTTGACAAAACGTCAGCTTGCGCATGTTGGTTTAAGACAAATTGTCCGACCGGGTTATATGGCAGGGCATTTGCCTAACGCTGTGGTGAACAGTTTAACACAAGAAAAAGAAAGGAAACAGATATATGAACTTCAACAATTACACAATCAAGGCGCAGGAGGCTGTGCAAGAGGCCATAAAGCTGGTAGAGGCTAATGGCCAGCAAGCCATTGAGCCTGTGCATTTGCTGGCGGGCGTCATGAAGTCGGGCGAGAACATCGTGCACTTCATCTGTCAGAAGCTGAGCGTCAACGAGCAGCAACTCAGTCTCCGGCTTGACCAGGAGGTGAAGAAGTTGCCGCGTGTGCAGGGTGGAGAACCTTACTTGAGTCGTGATGCCAACTCTGTGCTGATGAAGGCAGAAGACATCTCGAAGCAGATGGGCGATGAGTTCGTCTCGATAGAGCCGATTATCGTGGCGTTGCTCACGGTCAGTTCGCCTGCTGCCGACATTCTCAAGGACCTCGGCATGAACGAGAAAGATCTGCGCGAAGCCATCAATGAGTTGCGTAAGGGCGATAAGGTCACTTCGCAGTCGTCGGAAGACACATATCAGGCACTGGAGAAGTATGCCGTGAACCTTAACGAGGCAGCCCGTAGCGGCAAGCTGGATCCGGTCATCGGCCGTGATGATGAGATTCGTCGTGTGCTGCAGATACTGAGCCGACGCACGAAGAACAATCCTATATTAATAGGTGAACCTGGTACGGGTAAGACCGCCATCGCCGAAGGACTGGCACACAGAATACTGCGTGGCGACGTGCCCGAGAACTTGAAGAACAAACAACTCTATTCGCTTGACATGGGTGCACTGATTGCCGGTGCCAAGTATAAAGGTGAGTTTGAGGAGCGACTGAAGGCCGTCATCAACGAGGTGAAGAAGTCGGAAGGCAGCATAGTGCTCTTCATCGATGAGATACACACGCTGGTGGGTGCCGGCAAGAGCGAAGGCGCCATGGATGCCGCAAATATCCTGAAGCCTGCACTGGCACGTGGAGAGATACGTTGTATTGGTGCCACCACGCTCGATGAGTATCAGAAGTACTTCGAGAAAGACAAGGCACTGGAACGTCGTTTCCAGACAGTCATGGTCGATGAGCCGAGCATTGTCGATTCCGTGTCGATACTCCGTGGCTTGAAGGAACGCTATGAGAATCATCATCATGTGCGCATCAAGGACGATGCCATCATTGCCGCCGTCGAACTTAGCAGTCGGTACATAACCGACAGATTCTTGCCCGACAAGGCCATTGACCTTATGGACGAGGCAGCAGCCAAGCTGAGGATGGAGATTGACTCCGTGCCTGAAGAGCTTGATGAGATTACGCGTAAGATAAAGCAATTGGAGATTGAGCGCGAAGCCATTAAGCGCGAAGACGACAAGTCGAAGCTGGAACAGATAGGCAAAGAGCTGGCGGAACTGAAGGAACAGGAAAGCCAGTACAAGGCAAAGTGGCAGAGCGAGAAGACGTTGCTTAACAAGATGCAGCAGAACAAGTCGGAGATCGAGAGCCTGAAGTTCGAGGCCGACCGTGCCGAGCGCGAAGGCGACTACGGTAAGGTGGCTGAGATACGATACGGCAAGATTCAGAACCTCAACAAAGAGATTGAGGAAACTCAGCAGAAGCTGCATGCGCTGCAAGGCGACAAGGCAATGATAAAGGAGGAAGTCAATGCCGAAGACATTGCCGACGTCGTGTCGCGCTGGACGGGAATACCTGTCAGCAAGATGATGCAGAGCGAGAAAGAGAAGCTGTTGCATCTGGAGGACGAGTTGCACAAGCGTGTCATCGGTCAGGATGAGGCTATACACGCCATCGCCGATGCCATACGCCGTAGTCGTGCAGGACTGCAAGACCCGAAGAGGCCTATTGGCTCGTTCCTGTTTCTGGGTACCACGGGCGTCGGTAAGACGGAGCTGGCAAAGGCATTGGCTGAACTGCTGTTCGACGATGAGGGCATGATGACGCGTATCGATATGTCCGAATATCAGGAAAAGTTCAGCGTGTCGCGACTGGTAGGAGCGCCTCCGGGCTACGTAGGATATGAGGAAGGCGGACAGCTCACCGAGGCTGTAAGGCGCAAGCCATACTCGGTGGTATTGTTCGATGAGATTGAGAAGGCTCATCCCGACGTGTTCAACATACTGTTGCAGGTGCTCGACGACGGTCGTCTGACCGACAACAAGGGTCGCACTGTCAACTTCAAGAACACAATAATCATCATGACCTCGAACATGGGTAGTGATTACATCCAGAGTCAGATAGGTCGCATCAATGCAGCCAACAAGGCTCAGATAATGACGGAGACGAAGAAGAACGTGCTTGAGATGCTACGCAAGACCATACGTCCAGAGTTCCTCAACCGTATCGACGAGACTATTCTGTTCACGCCGCTGTCGGAGGACGAGATAAGGCAGATAGTACGCTTGCAGTTGGACAACATCAAGAATATGCTCAAGCAGCAGGGCATAGAGCTTGAAGCTACTGATGCCGCTGTCGACTACTTGGCTCGTGTGGGCTATGATCCGGAGTTCGGTGCCCGTCCTGTGAAGCGTGCCATCCAGGAGTATGTGCTCAACGATTTGTCCAAGCGTCTGCTTGCCGATGATGTCAATAGGGACAAGCCTATTACGGTCGATTGTCAAGGCGACAGCCTGATATTCAGGAACTGACAGACGGGCACATGATTGTCTGATTAAACAAGATTGCTTGATTGATTGAAACAGAGGAGTGTATCTTCACGAAGAGATGCACCCCTCTGTTTTTGTTTTGTGTCCGGACCTCGCGCTGTTGCCGGCATGGCTAAGACAATTGCAAGCCGCAACTCTTATGGCGGAAAAGTCGTACCTTTGCAGCCGAAATAGAGTATTAGTGAGGTCTTAATGAGGGTAAAAAGAAGTAGGGAAGAGTGGATTCGCAGGTATGTGAGCTTTGTCTTCATACTGTTTGTCATTGCTTTCGGCACGTCGCTTTCGATACGTGCCAACTTGGGTTCGTCGCCAATATCGGTGCCGCCGTATGTGCTGTCGTTGGTTCCAGGTGCACCGATGACCATGGGACAATATGTCATCTGCATGCATGTGGTGTTCATAGCCTTGCAGATCATCCTGCTGCGTCGCAACTACGAATTGCGGCAATTGGCTCAGATACTGGTGTCGTTTCTGTTCGGATTCTATACCGATGTGACCATGTGGATGACGAGCTTCATGCAGATTCCCGAAACATTGCCTCATGCCATAGGGTGGCCATTGCAATTCCTGGAACTGCTTGTTGGTGGGGCACTGTTGGCATTCGGCATTGCCTGCGAGGTGAGGTGTGACTCATTGATGCTGGCTGGCGAAGGTCTGCCTGTGGCAATAGCACGGGTGCTGAATAAGGACTTCGGAAAGGTAAAGATGTGTTCGGACACGGCATTGGTGACCATCGGTACGGTGCTGATGCTCGTCTTCTTCGGTCGCTGGGACTGGCGTATGGTCGGTGTGGGTACTATTGTCAGCATGTTCTATGTAGGCTTCATGGTGCGTGTCTTCGCTCCGCACATAGCATGGCTCGACAGAATCTTCATCCCCGCAGGAGAACGTAGACACGAAGAGAGTGAGGAACAGGAAGAAGCGGCAGGCGAGCAGGCTGTGCGTTGTGTCATCACCATTGCACGCGAATATGGCAGTGGCGGACTGGAACTTGGCCGTGCTGTGGCAAGCCGACTTGGAATGCACTACTACGACCACACCATAATAGACCAGACAGCAGAACGGCTTGGATACACCTCCGACTTCGTGCGTGAGAACGAACAGAACATCTCAAACGCCAAGCTGTGGGAACTCATCTTCACCGACAAGAGCATACCGTTGTCGATGAATCCCTCACACGACGATGCCATCTTCGTCAGCGAGAGCCGCATAATACGCACATTAGCCAGAACGGAACCGTGCGTTATCATCGGCCGTTGTGCCAACTGGGTGCTACGTGGCGACAAGAAGGCACTGCGTGTGTTCGTGACTTCAAACCGCGACGATGCCATCTCGCGTGTCATGAACAAGGAACACATCGGCAGAGATGAGGCAGAGCGCCGCATAGAGCGGGTCAACACCGGACGCTATAACCACTACCTGCAGTATACAGGACGGCGATGGACAGATGCACGCGACTACGACCTCGTGCTCAACACCAGCATCATCGGCATGCAGCGTTGTGCCGACATCATCGTCGATGCTGCCGACAGAATACAGTCAAACGCTGATAGGAATGACTGAAGAACGACTCTGGAACACCGAGTATATAAAGGTGATGGTGAACAACTTCGCCATGTACTTCGCCTTCTATCTGCTCACACCGTTGCTCCCGCTATATCTCAGCGACACGTTCGGAGCTACGAAAGACGTGATAGGCTTCGTGCTGTCGGGCTACACGATTGCGGCATTGCTGTTCCGTCCATTCAGTGGCTTTGTCGTCGATGCCTTCCCCCGCAAGAAAGTGCTTATGCTGTTCCTGCTCTGCAATGCCATCTTCTTCGGTGGCTACATAGCAGCATCATCCTTGTTGCTCTTCGCCATCGTGCGCACCATGCACGGCATACCCTTCGGCGCATCGACGGTGGCAAACAGCACCGTGGCTATTGATGTGCTTCCGGCATCGCGACGCAATGAGGGCATAGGATATTATGGTCTGAGCAACAATGTGGCAACGGCCATCGCACCGACCATAGGCGTGTATGTCTATCACTACACCCATAATTTCGACATCCTGTTCTGGATGGCATTCCTGTCAGCATTGGCAGGATTTGCTGTCAGCTCTACTATAAAGGTTAAAGTCCGTCCCACTGTCCGTCGTGAGGGTAGTCTGCTGTCGTTCGACCGCTTCTTCCTTGTGCGCGGATGGGTCATTGGACTGAACTTGGCATTCTTCGGCTTCTGCTATGGCGTGCTCAGCAACTATCTGGCAATCTATGGTCGTGAGCGTCTGGGCATCAGTGGCGGCACTGGCATGTTCTTCATGATACTGTCTGTAGGACTAATCCTCTCGCGTCTGCATGGTTCACGGTCATTGCGTCAGGGACGTTTGACGCACAATGCCGTTCTTGGAAGTGTGATTGCCACATTGGGTTACTTCGTCTTCGTGGCGTTCCCGAGCATGGCAGGCTATTACCTGTCGGCATTCCTCATTGGACTTGGCAACGGCCACATGTACCCATCGTGTCAGAACATGGTGATAAACGTTGCGCATAGCAACGAGCGTGGAACGGCAAACTCCACTGTACTTACCTCGTGGGACTTGGGACAAGGACTGGGCATCATGTGCGGTGGTGTCGTTGCAGAAAGCTTCGGCTATACACCTGCATTCTGGATGGTAGCCTTCATGCATGCCGCTGGATTGCTGCTGCTGGTGACACGTACACGCAGCTTCTTCCTCGCACGTAAGCTCAGGTAGAGCGGCTCTCGTGCTGTTGCCACAATCAGGACGGATGCAGATGTAACACTTATGTAACACAAAAGAGCAGAGGCTATAACATTGTGTAACGTCTTTTTGTATACCTTTGCACCGCCGAAAAGTAGCGTCTGACAGAGCACAAGGATAACGTTCTGATTAGGCGTAATTTGACGAGAAGAAGATTCTATTACTTAAATAAAGTTGTTATGTTTAAACAAGTAAGATTTCTGCTGTTTACCCTGGCGACATTGTTGCTTGCGGTGAACGCACAAGCCCAGATCACTACATCTGCCATGAGCGGTAAGGTGGTCGACGACAACAACGAGGCCGTTATCGGTGCTACGGTTCAGGCTGTTCACGAACCTTCGGGAACTGTCTATGGATCTATCACCAACATTGATGGCCGTTATGCCATTCAGGGTATGCGTACTGGTGGTCCCTACACTGTCACAATCTCTTTCGTAGGCTACCAGACCCGTACATTCAGCAACGTAACTCTCCAGCTCGGTGAGATTTACAACCTCAACGCTGAGATTTCTGAATCGTCAGAGTTGCTCGGTGAGGTCGTAGTTACTGGAACAGCTTCCAAGTTCTCACAGGAGAGAACCGGTGCAACGACCAATATCAATCAGGCTGCCATCACATCACTGCCTACAGTGAGCCGCAGCATTGAGGACATCGCACGTATGTCTCCTTATGCCAACGGCATGGGCTTCTCCGGTGGTGACGGTCGTTCGACTAACTTCACCGTCGATGGTGCAAACTTCAACAATAACTTTGGTCTTAGCGATAACCTGCCTGGTGGCGGTAGCCCTATATCGGTAGATGCTATCGAGGAAATGCAGGTCGTAGTCGCTCCGTTCGATGTACGCCAGTCAAACTTCATCGGTGGTGGTATCAACGCAGTCACCAAGTCGGGTACAAATACCTTCAAGGGAACTGCCTACACCTATCTCACAAACGAGAACATGCACGGTACACGCCTTGCAGGTGTTGACGTGGCACGCACCAAAGACCGCAAGTACACCTATGGTGCTACACTTGGTGGTCCTATCATCAAGGACAAACTGTTCTTCTTCGCCAATGTAGAGTATCAGAAGATACCTACCGTTGCCAACCGCTGGCAGGCGAGCGATGATGGCGTGGCTGTAGCCGACCAGTACATCTCGCGTACTACTAAGTCGGACATGCAGAAGGTTAGCGACTTCGTTAAGCAGAAATATGGTTATGACACCGGTTCATACACCAGCTTCCCTGCCGACGAGAGCAACATGAAGATCCTGGGTCGTATCGACTGGAACATCACCAACGACCATCATCTGGCTGTTCGCTACAACTACACAAAGAACACAGCATGGAATGCCACAAACGGCAACTCAACCAATGCATCCTATCGTAACCGCAATGCCAACCGCTTCTCGCAGTACTCTATGGCATTCGCAAACTCTATGTACTCGCAGGACAACAAGGTCAGCACAATCTCTGCCGACTTGAACAGCCGCTTCGGCAACAACATGTCCAACCAGTTGCTCTTCACCTATTCTAATATAGAGGATGTGCGCGGTACAAACTCATCGGAGTTCCCGTTCATCGACATCCTGAACGGCTACGAGGTTTCCGACAATGGCGACATCACCCAGGATCTCTATCCTTACATGTCGCTGGGTTACGAGCTCTTTACCTATAATAATAAGGTACAGAACAAGGTCACAACATTGACCGACAACTTCACTGCCTATATTGGTTCTCACAAGCTGACAGCTGGTTTCAACTTCGAGCATCAGATGGCAAACAACTCTTACATGCGTAACGGAACAGGTTTCTATCGCTACCGTTCGCTCGATGACTTCCTCAACGGAGGCGTTCCTGAGACTGTTGCAATCTCTTATGGTTACAACGGCAATACAAACCCGACTGCACAGGTTGCATTCAACCAGTATGGTCTCTATGTACAGGACGAGTGGAACATCCTCGACAACCTGAAGGTTCAGGGTGGTATCCGCTTTGATGACATCGTGTTCGACAACGACGACATCATGACAAACAATGCCATCAAGGAGCTTGACTACGGCGGCAAGCACTTCGACACAGGTCTGTGGCCGAAGAACAACATTCAGATCTCTCCGCGTCTGGGCTTCACATGGGATGTCTTTGGCAACAAGACTCTTAAGGTTCGTGGTGGTACGGGTCTCTTCGCAGGTCGTCTGCCTCTGGTATTCTTCACCAACATGCCTACCAACTCTGGCATGATTCAGGGCCTTACAGTTGCTTCTACAAGGTATACCAATGGCGTTGCTACAAGCATCGACAGCCGTCTGCAGAACTTCGCAGGGGGACTTGTTACAGACCGCAACGAGATTATCTCGCGTCTGGGTGCTACGACAACTATCACCCCGAGCGATGGTACTGTAGGTTCTTACTTCGCTGCTGTTGACCGCAACTTCAAGATGCCGCAGGTATGGAAGTCGTCAATCGCTGTCGACTACACCGTTCCGGTTTCATTCCCTCTGACTGTCACTGGTGAGTTCCAGTACACTGACAACATCAATGCTGTACGTATCACCAATGCCAACATCAAGAGCAACACCAGCGAGTGGGAGCGTCTTAGCGGTGCTGACAACCGTATGATCTATCCGTCAGACTACACCTACAACAAGGTTGGTGCATACGTCCTGACCAATACTCATAAGGGTTATGGCTACACAGCCAATATCACTGTCAACGCTGAGCCTATCAGAAACATGAACATCATGGCTGCTTATACTCACACAGTGATGAAGGAAGTCAGCGGTCTGCCAGGTTCTGACCCGAAGTCAGCTGCCGAAGGTCTGTACACCATCAACGGTTACAACTTCTCAGGCGTGCAGAACTCTCGCTACGTAATTCCTGACCGTCTCATCGCATCAATCAGCTACACCTATGGTCACGACCAGTTCTCTCTGTTCTATCAGGGATACTCACCTTACGGTTACAGCTACGTCTACAGCAGCGACCTCGATGGAGATGGAATCGCAGCCGACCTGATGTACATCCCTCGCAACGACAGCGAGATTCACTTCACAAGCGATGCTGACCGCGAGGCATTCTGGAACTATGTAAACCAGGATTCTTATCTGAAGGGTCACAAGGGTGAGTATGCTGAGGCTTACGGTGCACGTGCTCCTTGGGTTCACAAGTTCGACTTTCGTTGGGCACACGACTTCACTCTGAAGATTGGCAATACCCACCACAAGCTGCAGCTCACTGCAGATGTTGAGAACATCGGTAACATGATCCACTCTTCATGGGGTGTTCCAAAGAACATGAGCGCAAGCAACAACGGTGCACTGCTGAAGGTTGACAAGATTGTGGACAATGTTCCTTACTTCTCAATCTATCGCAACAAGTCTACCGGCGAAGCTCCTACAAAGACATGGGAGTACAACCGCTCTTACGATCAGGCTTGGAAGATCCAGTTCGGTGTGAAGTACTACTTCAACTAATATGACAATCGGCGTATGACCTGAAGAGGCATACACTAAGTCAAACAATATGAGGCGGGACGTATCAATCATTGATGCGCCCCGCCTTTGTCATTGCCTCAGTGGCTGGCGATAGCTGGCTGAAGGAGGCATGAAGACGTCTCAGCGGAAATAGATGGTGATAAGTCATGTCCTGTGGCGCGTGTACCTCTTCGAGGCACAGGTAGATGATAGCCAGTCTATCCCCAGTCTGCACTGCGCTTAGACTGGGGTTACTCGCGAGTGTACCTCTTCGAGGCACCACGTCCTATAGCGTAGAAATACTCACAATATCACATTCCCCACAGGATTTTCAATCATACGGAGATAAGTCTCGATGTATTAGCGTACAGCCCCATGACAGCGAGGCACATGTATGAAACTGCTTATCCTTCAGAAGTTCAATACTGCTGTAGTAAGTCTCGAAATATTAACGTACATCCTCTTGACAGTGAGTCACGTGTATGAGCCTGCTTTCCCTATAGATGTCCAATACTGCTGTGGTGCCTCGAAGAGGTACACTAACTAGTAACCCCAGACTAAGGGAACGCAGTGACCGCAGTCTGGGGTAAAAGGACGCACCCTGTATGTGCCTCGGAGAGGTACACGCGCCATAGGACAAGAGAATCGTCCGGACCTCGTCTACATTGACTCTCTACTGAGACATGTATATATGACTTGGCCCGAGAGGTTACATGACTTGGCCCGAGAGGTTACATGACTTGGCC
>CAYXLA010000043.1:0-15082 GCA_964465765.1 uncultured Bacteroidaceae bacterium
ATGTCTCGTGCCCTTTCGATTAATGTCTAGGGCCTTAGACATTAATGTCATTTTTTCAGGACCGTCTCCACATGACGTCCGTCAATGAGCGTTTTGCATGGATGACATGGGTCATCAAGCCCTGCAGCATGTTAATCGGTGCGGCGATGCTTGCACATTAAAGCAGAATGGTTTAGCTTTGCATGGCGGAACTTGAACGTCAAGAACCGACAACAAGAAAGAGAGGAAAAAGAGAAATGAAATACGACACCGACCACCTGAAGACTAACACCCAGTTCATGATTGGCAACGGACTGCTGGCTTTCGCCGTATTCGTATTGGTTGCAGTGTTCATCTACCTGAGCTTCCGCGATAGGGGTGATAAGGACGAGGTGACCTATGCTGAGACCTACACAGTGAACCTGACGCGCGGATTTGCGGGCGACTCACTGACGATAATGGTCAACGACAGCACACTGATGGACAACGCTCTGATAGAGAAAGAGCCCATGAGCCTGAGCTTCCGCCGCTTCGCCGAGCAGAGCACACTGATACTGGTGAGCCACGGTGAGCTGTCGCTCTTCGAGCTGGATGAAGACGGCGGACAGTACTTCTTCGAGAAGGAAGGCGAAGAGATACGCCAGCTGACGGCAAAAGACTGACTCGTTACATTCGTAAACATTAAAAACACAACATATTATGAAAACCTTACTTAGAAACATCACAACAACGGCAACGGCATTGGCAGTAGCCGTATGCATGTCACTGACAGGCTGCGCAGGCAGCACACAACAGAGTACCGACAGCAAATCACTGCCTCGTGGAGAAGCATCGGCAGAGCTGACGACAGCAATGGACAAATACTTCCAGGCAGTGGCTGACGCCGAGCAAGACCTGCATAGCATCATGGTGCTGCAGCATGGCAAGGTGCTGGCAGAACGCTGGCTGAGCGAAGGCAATCCCGACTCGGCACACGTACTGAACTCCGTGAGCAAGACATTCACATCTACAGCTGTGGGACTGGCTATTGCCGACGGCAAGCTGGAGCTGACAGATCAGGTAATCTCATTCTTCCCCGACGAGGTGCCCGACACCATTAGCGACAACCTCAAGGCAATGACCGTACGCGACCTGCTGACCATGAACTGCGGACACGACACCGACCCGACAGGCTCCATACGCAATGTCGAAGGCAACAACTGGGTACAGGCATTCCTCGCCTATCCCGTAGAGCATCAGCCTGGTACGTTCTACTGCTATAACTCACTTGGCACATACATGCTCTCTGCCATCGTGCAGAAGGTGACTGGCGAGAAAGTGGTGGACTACTTGTATCCACGTCTGTTCGAGCCACTCGGCATCGACAAACCATTCTGGCAGGAAAGTCCGCAGGGCATCAACTGCGGTGGCTGGGGCCTGTATCTGAAGACAGAGGACTTGGCAAAGATGGGACAGCTGCTGTTGCAGAACGGACAGTGGAATGGCAAGCAGATAATCCCAGCTGAGTGGGTGGCAGAAGCATCGAAAGCACAGGTGCCGAGCGTGCCAGCGGGCGTGAAGCCGCAGGATGCCGAGAGCCTTGGACTGACCAAGGAGAGCAGCGACTGGGTGCAGGGCTATGGCTACCAGATGTGGCGATGCCGTCACAATGCCTTCCGCGCCGACGGTGCCAACGGACAGTATATACTCGTGATACCCGACGCAGACGCTGTGATAGCAGTGACAGCCCACATCGACGACATGCAGAAAGAGCTGAACCTGATATGGGACAACATACTGCCGGCTCTGCAATAGAAAATTTTTGCCTAACTTTGCGCGGGCTTTCATAACCGCAGACCTTTTGCAGCATGGACGAGTGGATAGAGATTCTGTTGTTTGTGGCGTTTGTCGTGGGAAGCATTATCATCGACAAGCGGCAGAAGAAGAGTGACAGTGCCGACGCTGACGGCGACACTGTCATGCCAGATACCGCTATGCCCGACACTACTATACCGGAAGAGGTCATGCCGCATGCCACACCGGAAGTGGTACAACCCGTAGCCGCCGTGAGACGGCAACCGGTGCGGACAGAACGCAAGTCTGCAGACAACACCAGACGTACGACTCCAGCGCAACCGGTAATGGCTGCTACCGAAGAGGAGCAAAGCGAATTTGCACTCAACGATATAGACGACGTGCGGCGGGCAATGGTATGGTCCGAAATATTGCGCAGGAAATATTAACCCTTTAAAAACAGATATGTCACTTAAGAACATCACAGCTCTCGAAGCTGCATCATTGATCAAGAATGATGAGAAAATCGGACTTAGCGGCTTCACGCCTGCAGGCACCGCCAAGGCCGTAACAAAGGAACTGGCAAAGCTGGCTACAGCCGAGCATGAGGCAGGACGTCCATTTCAGGTAAGCATCTTCACCGGAGCCTCTACAGGCCAGAGCACCGACGGCGACATGGCCAACGCGAACGCAATAAAGTATCGCGCACCATACACCACAAACGCTGACTTCCGCAAGCATGTCAATGCAAACGAGTTCGCGTACACCGACCTGCACCTCAGCCACATGGCACAGGAGTTGCGCTATGGGTTCTATGGTAAGCTGGACTGGGCCATCATCGAGGTCTGCGACTATGAGGTCGTAGGCAATAAGGTTCACGCCTACCTGACAGCTGCCGGCGGCATCAGCCCCACAATAGCAATGCTGGCAAAGCACGTCATACTGGAGCTGAACGCTTTCCACAGCAAGGGAGCAAAGCTGCTGCATGATGTCTATCAGCCTCTCGACCCACCTCAGCGTCAGCCTATTCCAATCACCAAGGTCAGCGACCGCATTGGTAAGCCTTATGTTGAGATTGATGCAGACAAGGTTGTAGGTGTCGTTGAATGCGACATCCCTGATGAGGCTCGTGGCTTCCGTGATCCGGATGCTGTGACATCACAGATTGGATATAACACAGCCGAGTTCCTCGTTGAGGACATGAAGCGTGGCATCATCCCGAGCACATTCCTGCCTCTGCAGAGTGGTGTGGGAGCAACAGCAAATGCCATACTTGGCGCACTGGGCAAGGATGCTAATGTGCCTAACTTCAACATCTACACCGAGGTGCTGCAGGACTCTGTCGTAGCTATGATGCTCGAAGGTCGTGTCATCGACGCTTCAGCATGCTCACTGACAGTCACCAACCCATGCCTGATGCAGGTATACGACAACATAGACTACTTCAAGGATCACCTGACACTGCGTCAGAGCGAGATCTCTAACTCACCTGAGGTAATACGTCGACTTGGTGTCATCGCCATCAACACTGCTATCGAGGTGGATATCTATGGCAATGCCAACTCCACACAGATCAGCGGCACAAAGATGATGAATGGTATCGGCGGCAGCGGCGACTTCGAGCGCAACGCATACATCAGCATCTTCACCTGCCCATCTACTGCAAAGGACGGCCTCATCAGCTCTATCGTACCTTTCGTGAGCCATCAGGATCACTCAGAGCATGATGTCAACGTCATCGTAACAGAGCAGGGTGTAGCCGACCTTCGCGGTAAGTGCCCGCTGGAGCGTGCAGAGACCATCATTGAGAACTGCGCACATCCCGACTACAAGCCATTGCTGCGTGACTACCTGAAGATTGCCAAGGGTGGACAGACACACCACTACCTGCCGGCAGCATTCGCTATGCACGACACATTGGCTCGCAAGGGCGACATGCGTCTGACCGACTTCAGCGAGTACATCAAGAAGTAAGGACAGTACGCTGGTCCAACAGCGCGACCATACAATAACTGCAGGAGGCAAGCACAGAGATATCGTTCTCTGACTGCTTGCCTCCTGTCTTTTTATTTAGCTCAGTATAAGACCAATGAGTATAAGGTCCATAGATTCTCTTGTCCTATGACAAGATCTCGCTGGCCACACTATATTCCCACTCGCCTTTTTAGGCTTGTCGACCGGACTTCGTGAGCTTGCGGCGCTCAAGGATGATGACGGCAATGACACCGACAAGCATCAGCGCAATGGCTATGTAGGCAATGGTCTCGGTGACATGCAGAGATTGCGGGTCGAACACCATATCTATGGTATGTGTGCCAGCAGGGATGTAGAGTGTACGCAGCACATAGTCGGCACGTGCAGGCTCTACAGGACTGCCGTCGATGCTGACCTGCCAGCCATGCGGATAGTATATCTCCGAGAAGACAGCCACACCATCGTGCTTGTTGTCGGAGCGATAGGTCACACGATTTGGCTCATAGGCAGTCAGCACGATGCTGCTTTCGGCATCCTTCTGCAACAGTTCTACGCCATTGAGCTGACTCTTGAAGCGAGCGTCGACGACAGCCGTTCGCTCCGGCATTATGTCGTCCAAGGCAGAGATTTCCTCATTGGCATTGCCGACATACATGACACTGTCGACGAACCACGCATTGCCAAGGGCATACGGATTACGTATTGGCACTGTGCCATCCTGCGTTGGGAAGACGAGGTAACGTGCATTAAGCATGTTGAGGACACGGAACTTCGATGACTGTACGCTGTCCATGTCGCCTCCGGCATTCAGCACTTCGGAATAAGCCTCCTGCATCTCTGGCGAGATGTGACGCTCTATCAGCTCCTGATAGCGGCGCAGCTTGGCAGCATGATAGCCGCCAATGCTCTTGTGCCAATAGGATGTGTTGTTCTCGTTGAACGTATTGGTGGCGAAGTTCAGCACACGATAGTTAGGGTCGGTATCCTGCAGAATCAGCTTGTCGGCATCGGTCTGACTGAAGGTTGTGGTACGTACCGACGGCTGGACAAACTGTGCATCATTGAGATAACGCTTGTTGACTGCCCACAGGTCGGCAAGACACAGCACGGCAATGGCGCAGACGGCAAGGTTGGCACGCAGCTTACCTTTTATATATAGGAGCATGATGACGATGCCTATAACGATGACAAAGACGGAGCGCAAGGCATCCGACGTGACGAGAGCACGGCGCATATCCTCAAGGTTCTGCATAATGCCTGCTACCTCAGACGAGGGAATCATGCCTTGAGTAGCTGCGTTCTGCAACATCTGTGCTTCCTGCTGCGGCACAAAGTCGGTGAACATGCCAGGAGCTACATATATCAACAGAGACATGCCAAGTGTCAAGGCAAGACTGACGAGGAAGGCTTTCTTGTTGCGTGCGAACACGTCGGGCTGACAGATAATCTCCTTCAGTGCCAGCACCGCAAGCAGAGGTATGGTGAACTCTGCAATGACAAGTATGGACGACACAGCACGGAACTTGTCGTACATAGGCACGAAGTCGATGAAGAAGTCGGTTACGGGCATGAAGTTCTTGCCCCACGACAGAATGATGGAGAACACCGTGCCACCAATAAGTGCCCACTTCATAGGTCCACGCACTATGAAGCAGCCGGCAAAGAACAGGAACATCACGAAGGCACCGACATAAACAGGACCGGAGGTCATGGGCTGGTCGCCGAAATACTGTGTCAAGCTGCCATAGAGACTTGTGTACTGTGGATTGGCCTTCGTCATTGCCGTGGTGCTCTGGCTCAGTGGCACAGAAGCTCCGCCTTTGAAGTTAGGCACGAGTAGCGTCATGGTCTCCCCTATCCCATAGCTCCATTGGGTTATGTAGTCACGGTCGAGTCCGTCGGTCTGTTGTTGCGATTGGGAGGCATTAGTATCAACAAGCTCGCTCTTGCCGCGCATGGTCTCCTTGCTGTAGCTGTAGGTATGATACAGGTTGCTTAAGTTGGCTGACAAGCCAATAAGTCCAGCCACAATCAGCACAGCAGATGTCTTGAGGAACTGCGGTACGGTATTGTGCTTGATTGCATCGGCAAGATATGCCAAGACAAAGAACAGGATGACGAACAGGAAGTAGTAGGTCATCTGCACATGGTTGGAGAGTATCTGCAATGCGGTGAACAGGGCAAAGACAAGTGCGCCCTTGAGTATCTTGCCACGGTATGCCATCACCACGCCAGCCAGCGTTGGCGGTATGTATGCCAGCGTAATGAACTTCCAGATGTGTCCTGCCGATATAAGTATGAAGAAATAGGACGAGAACGCCCACATGATGCCGCCCAAGGCCGAGAGCCATGCCGACAGTCCGAAAGCACGAAGCAGGATGTAGAAACCCAACATCATGATGAATGTCAGGTACACATAGTTGGGCAGAAACAGCTGGTAGACCTTCTGCACCCATGTCAAAGGTTGCGTGGAGTCGTAGGACGGAGATATCTGATATGTAGGCATGCCACCAAACAAGGCATCGGTCCATCGTGTCCGCTCACCTGTCTGCTCATAATATTCTGCTGCCTCGTGTCCCGCTCCCATGCCTGCCGAAGTGTCCTGCTGAAACAGAATCCTGCCCTCGATATCGGCTGGGAAGAAGTAGACGAGCGACAACACAACAAAAGCCACAACGGCTATCAGGTCGGGTAAATATTTCTTCATGACAATGAGTATATTGGTCCGCAAAGGTAGCAAAAATTGCACTACCTTTGCACTGAACAATAAGGACTGAGACTATATGAGAATTTGCGTTATAAGTGCCATGGAGAGCGAACACCGCCAGCTGGCAGGTCGTCTGGAAGAGCGTACCAATGAGACCGACGGCATCTACAACTACACCATTGGCAAGATTGGTGGCAATGAGCTTGTACTTATGCAGTGCGGCATTGCCAAAGTAAACGCCGCATTGGGCACACAAGCTGCCATAAACCGCTATAAGCCCGACTGCGTTCTCAGCACTGGTGTGGCAGGAGGCATAGACAACAGTCTGAAGGTTGGAGATGTTGTGGCAAGCAGCAAGGTGGTACACCACGACGTGTGGTGCGGCGATGGCAACGAGCAAGGACAAGTGCAGGGACTGCCGACATTCCTTCCTGTGAGCGAGCCATTGCTTAAACATGCTCTGAGCCTCAACAAGACACACCACGAAGACAAGACACGCATTGTTGGTGGACTGATATGCACCGGCGAACAGTTCATCAGCGACAAGCAACATCTGGCATATATCAAGAAGACATTCCCCGACGGAATGGCAGTAGACATGGAGTCGGCAGCAATCGCACAGACATGTTATATATATGGTGTGCCGTTCCTCAGCTTCAGAATCATTAGTGATACCCCTGGAGCCACAGCCGACAACTTCAGTCAGTACACCGACTTCTGGAAGGAGATAGCGCAATCGTGCTTCCACGCCACATGGTCGTTCCTCTACACATTGCCGGAGAAACTGTAAACACCAACACGAAACAACTATGGATTCTACAAGACAAAGCAAGATAGCAAGACTTCTGCAGAAAGAGTTGAGTGACATCTTCCAGAAGCAGACACAAGGCATACACGGAGTGATTGTCAGCGTCAGTGCTGTGCGCGTAAGCCCCGACCTAAGCATAGCAAGCTCATATCTTAGCGTATTCCCATCGGAGAAGCGCGACGAAATACTCAAGAACATCAATGCCAATACACGCACCCTGCGCTATGACTTGGGTAAGCGTGTCAGACACCAGCTGCGCATAATCCCCGAACTGAGGTTCTTCCCCGACGACTCGCTGGACTACTTTGAGCATATCGATGAGATTCTGAAGAGCACACACAAAGACAGCACACCAAACGACGAGCAAGAGTGAACCTGCCGCTGTACATAGCCAAGCGTTACCTCGCATCGAAGAAGAAGCACAATGCCATTAACATCATATCGGCAGTGTCGGTATGCGGAGTGGCACTGGCAACAATGGCTATGGTGTGTACATTGTCTGTCTTCAACGGCTTCCAAGAAATGGTTGAAGGGCTGTTCACTGCCTTCGACCCACAGCTGAAGATTACTGCACGTCAAGGAAAGACATTCGACCCGTCGGGCACGGAGTTCCAAAGTGTTAGAACCATGTCCGAGATAGAGGTGTGGATGGAAGCACTGGAAGAGAATGCCGTGGCACAATACAAAGGCCAACAGGCCATGGTGACCATAAAGGGCGTTGAGGACAACTTCGAACAGCTGACCGACA
Organism: uncultured Bacteroidaceae bacterium; assembly: GCA_964465765.1. GTDB lineage: Bacteria > Bacteroidota > Bacteroidia > Bacteroidales > Bacteroidaceae > Bacteroides. Next base: position 7,990 of record CAYXLA010000043.1, read on the forward strand.
TCGACAGCATACTTATAGGCAACCGACAGTTCATGCTTGAGGATGAAGTGGTCTGCTATGGCATCATGGGCATAGGTGTAGCAGAGACTCTCGGCTCAGGTATAGGCTTCGTAGACCCACTGACGATATATGCACCTAAGCACAATGCCACGATAAACATTGCCAACCCATCGGCAGCATTCAGCAAAGATTATCTGTTTTCGCCAGGCAATGTGTTCATTGTCAATCAGGAGAAATACGACTCACGCTACATCATCGCACCGCTCAGTTTCGCACGCAGACTGTTCCGCTACGATAAGGAGGTTACATCCATAGAACTGCGACTGGCACCCGATGCCGATGAAGATGCAGTGAAAGAGAAGATAGAGTCGGCACTCGGCGACAGCTACATCGTGCAGAACAGATACGAACAGCAGGCAGACGTGTTCCGCATCATGGAGATAGAGAAGCTTATCTCGTACTTCTTCCTGACATTCATCGTGGTGATAGCCTGCTTCAACATCATCAGCACACTGTCGATGCTGATAATGGACAAGCGTGATGACGTGCAGACATTGCGCCATCTCGGTGCAGACGACAGTCTGATACGTCGCATCTTCACCATAGAAGGATGGCTTGTCTCACTGGCAGGAACAGCTGCAGGCATTGTGTTAGGACTTGCACTGTGCTGGGCACAGAAGCAGTTCGGACTGATAAGCATGGGTAGCGAGTTCATAGTCAATGCCTATCCTGTGAGCGTACACCTCAGTGACATACTGATAGTGGCACTGACCGTGACGGTCGTAGGCTGTGCTTCTGTAATCTACCCTGTCCGATACATCTGCGGCAAGCTGCTCTGAGACTTACCGCTACAGCATCATCACCACAGTCTGCGTTACTTCTTGCGTATTATTGTCAGTCCGTCACGAAGCGGAAGAATCACCTTCTCCACACGTTCGTCCTGTGCCACAAGGTCGTTGAAGTGCATGATGCCAAGTGTCTGCCGGTCTGACTCTCTGACGTGTTCCTCAGTGACATGACTGTCCCATAGTGTATTGTCTGCAAGGATGAAACCACCAGGTCGCAGCACCTTGAGTGTCATCTCATAGAAGTCAACATACCGGCGTTTGTCACCGTCGATGAATGCCATGTCGAATGTCACACCCAACTTAGGAACAATATCCAGTGCATCACCAATGCGGAAGTCAATCTTATCGGCATAACCGGAACCGTCTATCCATGGTCGGGTGAACACCTCTTGTTCGTCGTTGATCTCAATGGTATAGACCTTACCTCCGTCCTCTAACCCTTCAGCCATGCAGATGGCAGAGTAGCCGCTATACGTACCAATCTCGAGTATGTTCTTAGGTCGTATCATACGGACAATCATCTTCAGGATGCGTCCTTGTAGATGTCCCGACACCATGTGAGGGTATAGCAGCTGCAGGTGCGTCTGCCGATAGAGCTTCTGCAGATAGTCGCTCTCCTTGTCAATATGCTGCAGTATATAGTCGTCGAGATCCATCACTCACCTTTAAGATTCAGCAGAGCCTCCAGTGCCAGACGATAGGAGTCCAGTCCGAAGCCCAGTATCACTCCCTTGCATGCGCACGATATCATAGATGTATGTCGGAATGCCTCACGTGCATGGACATTAGAGATGTGCACCTCCACCACTGGCGACGTGATGGCACGTATGCAATCCTGCAGTGCAATGGACGTATGCGTATAGGCTCCAGCATTTAGGATTATGCCGTCTACACTAAAGCCAGCCTCCTGTATCTTGTCAATCATCAGTCCTTCGACGTTCGACTGGTAGTAGTCTATCTGCACATCGGGATACTTGGCACGCAGTTCCTCCAGGTAGGCATCAAACGCTGTATGTCCGTAGATGCCCGGTTCACGCTTGCCCAAGAGGTTTATGTTCGGTCCGTTCACTATCAGTATCTTCTTCTGCTTGGCCTGTCCGGCTGCCTCATCGGCAAAAACTGCACTCATAGGTCTCATCGGTTTTAGTTCTATTTATCTTATCTTTGTAGAGACAAAGTTAGTGAAAATGGACGAAGCAAGAGCAACGACACGCACAAAGATACTGAAAGAATACCGCCAGTACCTCCGCCTTGAGCGCAACCTATCACCCAATACCCTTGAGGCATACCAGTCTGACCTCGACAAGTTGCTCCACTATCTCGACAGCGAAGACATAGACATCCTCGACACTACGACCGACAATCTGCAGAACTTCGCGGCCGGACTGCACGACATAGGCATACATCCGCGTTCGCAGTCACGTATAATCTCCGGCATCCGTTCATTCTTTCGCTTCCTCGTCATAGCCGACTATCGCAAGAGCGACCCAGGGGAACTACTCGAGAGTCCGAAGATTGGGTTCCACATACCAGAAGTACTCACGGTGGACGAGATAGACAGTATCATAGCTGCCGTAGACATGGAGAAGAACGAAGGACAACGCAACCGTGCCATTCTGGAGACGCTCTATAGTTGCGGACTGCGTGTCTCAGAGCTGTGCGGTCTGAAGATATCCGACCTCTACTTCGACGAAGGCTTCATCAAGGTTGAGGGCAAGGGCAGCAAGCAACGGTTGGTTCCTATCTCCGACCGTGCCATTCGCGAGATCAAGCTATGGTTGGAGCAACGCATCGAGTGGCGCATTAAGCCTGGCTTCGAAGACCATGTCTTCCTGGCACGCTGGGGCAACGCCATCTCGCGCATCATGGTATTCCACATGATTAAAGAGCTGGCTGCAATGGCTGGAATAAAGAAGAGCATCAGTCCGCACACATTCCGTCACTCGTTTGCCACACATCTGCTCGAGGGCGGAGCCAACCTGCGTGCCATACAGGCAATGCTGGGACACGAGAGCATAGCAACGACCGAAATCTACACACACATTGACCGCACCATGCTGCGTCAGGAGATTATTGAGCATCACCCACGTAACATAAAGTACAACAACAGCCACACTTTGTGACACCTATGGCGTCGGTGTTGGATGAAAGATGTTGAGTGTTGGGTGATATCAGTGAGATTCAGCTCTAAGCCTTGATAGTTATGTTGGGTGAAAGATGTTGGGTGATATTAGTGAGATACAACCCTAAGCCTTGATGGCTATGACGGGGTAAAAGTGTTGGACTACTAGGACTCGAACCTAGTCAAACAGAACCAAAACCTGTTGTGCTACCATTACACCATAGTCCAATGGACGATTCACACCGTCTCTGAAATGTGACGGCAAAGATACGCTTTTCCTGCAAACAGACACAGAGGAAGTAACGTTTTTTTGTCTGCAAGGCTCGGGAACGGTCATTTTAAACTAACTTTACGCACTGTAACAATATCTAATATTCCAACAAGACTAATACTCATTATGTTCAGACGTTCAATCGCACTGTTGGCTTTTGCCTTGACAACAGCCGCAGCACAGGCAGTAACACCATTGTGGCTGCGCGACGTGCAGATTTCGCCCGACGGGACACAGATCCTGTTCTGCTACATGGGCGACATTTACAAAGTTAATTCACAGGGAGGCACTGCCGTGCAGCTCACCACACAAAGCTCCTATGAGAGCAATCCGGTGTGGTCGCCCGATGGTAAGCAGATTGCCTTCGCCAGCGACCGTAACGGCAACTTCGACATCTTTGTGATGCCTGCAGAAGGAGGATCTGCAAAGTGTCTTACGACAAACTCTGCCGCTGAGACACCATGGACATTCTCGCCAGATGGCAAGTATGTGCTGTTCTCGGCATCCATACAAGACCCTGCCACGAGTGCCACCTTCCCCAGTGCAAGACTGACGGAGCTGTATCAGGTACCCGTCAATGGCGGACGTACCACACAGGTGCTTGCCACTCCTGCAGAGATGGTAAGCTACAGCCGTGACGGTAGCAAGTTCCTCTATCAGGACCAGAAGGGCATGGAAGACCAGTGGCGCAAGCACCAGATATCGTCGGTGAGCCGCGACATCTGGCTCTATGATGCCAAGACAGGACATCACACCAATCTGACCGACCGTGCCGGTGAGGACCGCAATCCTATCCTCTCTGCCGACGGTAAGACAGTGTACTTCCTTAGCGAACGTGGTGACGCACGTGTATCGAACGTCTACTCTATGCCGATTGACAATCCACAGAGCGTCACTCGCATCACCAACTACAACCCGCATCCTGTGCGCTTCCTGTCTGTTGCCGACAACGGCACACTGTGTTATGCCTACGACGGTGAGATCTACACACAGCAGTCTACAGGACGTGCCAACAAGGTCAACATCGCACTGACACGCGACGAGGAGAACTTGCCTGCCGACCTTAAGTTCACTAGTGGAGCACGCTCGGCAGCAGTCTCTCCCGATGGCAAGCAGGTAGCATTCACCGTACGCGGCGAAGTATTCGTCACATCCGTAGAGTACAACACCACGAAGAGAATCACCAATACTGCCGAAGCCGAGAGTGATGTCAACTTCGGTCCGGATAATCGCACACTGGTCTATGTCAGCGAGCGCGACGGACACTGGAACATCTATCAGGCAACCATTGCACGCGAGGAAGACCCGAACTTCCCTAATGCCACACTCATCGAGGAGAAGGCTCTCTTCCCGACAAACGATGGCATTGAGCGCACAGCACCACGCTTCTCACCCGATGGCAAGGAGCTGGCTTACATCGAGGGACGTCACAAGCTGAAGGTGATGGACATAGCATCGAAGAAGGTACGTCAGATTACCGATGGCTCCACATGGCCCAGCACCGACGGCAGCTTCGACTATGCATGGTCGCCCGATGGCAAGTGGTTCACACTGGAGTTCATAGGTAATGGTCGCGACCCGTATGGTGACATAGGTATCGTAAGTGCACAGGGTGGCAAGATTACTAACATCACCGGCAGCGGATATATTAATGGTAGTCCGCAGTGGGTTATGGATGGCAATGCCATATTGTTCCAGTCAAACCGCTACGGTATGCGTAGCCATGCTTCATGGGGCTCGCAGAACGATGCGCTGATGGTATTTGTCAACCAGGATGCCTACGACAAGTATCGCCTCAGCAAGGAGGACTATGAGTTGCGCAAAGAGCTTGAGAAGGAGCAGGAGAAGAAAGCCTCAGCTGCAGACGACAAGAGCAAGGACAAGGATAAAGACAAGAAGGACGACAGCGATAAGGATAAGGTTAAGGACATCGTCGTTGAACTCGACGGCATTGAAGACCGCATCGTGCGTGTGACGCCTAACTCGGCAAGCATGGGAGGCATGATGATCGACAAGGACGGTGAGAGTCTCTACTACTTCGCATCGTTCGAGGACGGCATGGACTTGTGGAAGCTTGACCTTCGCAAGCATGAGACGAAGCTGCTCAATAAGATGAACACCGGCTTTGCCAGCCTGCAGATGGATAAGGATGGAAAGAACCTCTTCATCCTCGGCAGCGGACGCATGCAGAAGATGGATATGAAGAGCGACAAGCTGACACCTATCACCTATAATGCAGAGATGCGCATGGACCTGGCTGCCGAGCGTGAATATATGTTCAACCGTGTAGACCAGCAGGTACGCCAGCGTCTGTTCGACCCGCAGATTGCATTTGCCAACTGGGACGTGATGACTAAGGCATACCGCAAGTTCCTGCCGCACATCAGCAACAACTACGACTTCCAAGAGCTGCTGAGCGAATGGCTGGGAGAGCTTAACGTGTCGCACTCAGGTGGTCGCTATTCACCACGCCTCGGTGGTGAGCAGACGGCTACACTCGGCTTGTTCTACGACTGGAGCTACGATGGCGACGGACTGAAGATTAGTGAGGTAATCGCTGACGGACCGTTCGACCACAAGACATCGCGCGTAAAGGCAGGCGACGTGGTCGAGAAGATTGACGGTACGAAGATCGATGAGAACACCAACTACAGCAATCTGCTCAACGACAAGGCAGGCCGCAAGGTGCTTGTCTCACTCTATAGCCCTGCAAGCGGAGAACGTTGGGACGAGGTAGTTCTGCCCATCAGTCAGTCTGCCCACAACAGTCTGCTCTACAAGCGTTGGGTTAAGCAACGTGCTGCCGACGTAGAGAAGTGGTCTGGCGGACGCCTTGGATACGTGCATCTGCAGTCGATGAACGACGGCAGCTACCGCACCATCTACAGCGACGTGCTCGGTAAGTTCAACAAGAAGGAAGGCATAGTCATCGACACACGTTGGAACGGTGGCGGTCGTCTGCACGAAGACATACAGGTGTTGTTCACTGGTACCAAGTATCTGGAGCAGGTCATCCGTGGTGTCGTGTCGTGCGATATGCCCAGCCGTCGCTGGAACAAGCCCAGCATCATGGTGCAGTGTGAGGCCAACTACAGCAATGCTCACGGCACACCATGGGTCTACAAGCACGAGAACATAGGCAAGCTGGTCGGCATGCCTGTGCCTGGTACCATGAGTAGTGTCATGTGGGAGACCTTGCAGGACCCGACGCTGATATTCGGTGTGCCGGTCATTGGCTATCGCCAGGCAGACGGCACCTACCTTGAGAACACACAGCTGGAGCCCGACATCAAGGTTGCCAACTCACCGGAGACAGTAGTTAAAGGCATGGACACACAGCTGAAGGCTGCTGTCGACGAACTGCTTAAGGAGATCGACGCAAAGAAGTAAAGCCTCTACCGACCAGCTCGGTACGGACAACCCTATAACCTCAAAGGGTTCGGGATGCATACTCACAAGCATTCCGGACCCTTTGTCATATATATCCTGCGGAAGACTAATACCACTTTAAACAGTGCTTCATCACATCATCTCGGCCATAAGTTTCATTTTACAGGATTCAGGTCCATGCTTGTATGAGATTATGGCGTATATTGTGGAGACCAAGGGTATATAAGCTATGATCAGTGCCAACATACAGTCAATGATACCGAAGATGCAGCAGTACTTCATCGGACAACCCATAAAGAAGGCTTGGCTTTTTGGTTCCTCATCACGTGGTGAGGAACAGTCTGACAGCGACATCGACATTCTTGTGCAGTGCGATGACAATGCCGGCATATCCTTGTTCACCATCTCCCGTATCATGGTGCAGATGAAGAAGCTACTAGGACGCAACGTAGATATCGTTGA
>CAYXLA010000044.1:0-14907 GCA_964465765.1 uncultured Bacteroidaceae bacterium
ACGTATATTAGTTAATTTATTATTCCATTACGGTGGGAATTTATAGAACCCACCTTAACGTACATCTGCTCCCCACATCATCTTGTCGCGGAGGGTCTCGAAGAACTGTCGGTTGAAGCGGTTTACTGTCTTGATGGTGTATGGTGCACGCGACACACGTATGCGTGCTGACTCATCGTAGGACATGCTACGTCCGTCGACGGCAACAAGGAAGTTATGGCTGCGACTTTCGACCTCGAGTGTCACCTCCCAATCATCACATATCACGAAAGGACGACAGTTGAGGCTATGGGGAGCGATAGGAGTGATTGCCATAGTCTTGCTTGATGGAGCTATGATGGGGCCACCGACGCTCAGCGAGTAGCCTGTGGAACCCGTCGGAGAGGCAATGATGAGTCCGTCGGCCTGATAGGTGTTGAGAAACGCATTATTGATATAGGTGTGTATGGTAATCATCGACGAGCTGTCGTGCTTCATCACTGCCACCTCATTGAGCGCATAGGGGTTGGCGTGACGTTGCTCACCGCTGCACTGCATCTGCAGTACACTGCGCTCCTCGACCTTATAGTGATTGCTGTAGATCTCGTCGATCATGACCTCCATATCCTCTGGCAGTACGTCGGAGAGAAACCCCAGGCGGCCTGTGTTAATGCCAAGGATGGGGATGCCTTTGGCTCCTACACAGCCTGCAGCATGTAGGAAGGTACCGTCACCACCAAGGCTGACGGCGATGTCAGCATGGAAGTCATCGCCCTCAAACAACTCTACATCGCCACTGATATCAATGCCGAGCTCGGATGTGAGGAACTGGTGGTAGCTCCGTTCTACGCATACCTGTGCATGATGTGCTGCGAGTAGCTGAAACAGCCTCTCTGCGCACGATGCCTTGGATGCCTGATGTGTGTTGCCTATTACTGCAAATCTCATGTGTGACTATGCCTCATGGTTGAGGTTGTGCAAAAGTGCAAAAAAAGCACGAGTGCTACAATGGTCTTGCCGATATTTAGTACTTTTGTATCAAAATATTGTGGTCCGTCATTATGACTAAGCTGAGCATTAACGTCAATAAGATAGCTACACTGAGGAATTCGAGAGGAGGAGATACTCCAGACGTGATACGCTTCGCACAAGAGTGTGAGCGCTTCGGAGCTGACGGAATATCGGTCCATCCTTGGCCTGATGAGCGACACATCCGCTTGAGCGATGTGTACCGGTTAAGACAGGTGCTGACTACAGACCTGAACATTGAGGGCTATCCCTCACTGGAGTTTATGGCAATGGTGAAGAACGTGAAACCTGCACAGGCAACACTTATGCCCGACAGTCCAACACAGCTGACGTCGAACGTTGGCTGGAATACGGAGGAACATGTGGAGCTGTTGACTGACGTCATTGCCGAAATAAAGGATGCCGGCATACGTACATCTGTGTTCGTGTCGGCAGACAAACGGATGGTTGAGTTCGCTGCACGTGCCGGAGCAGATAGGGTGGAACTCTATGCTGGAGCATTTGTGCGACAGAAGCAGGATGCTGATGCCGAGGAAATCTTGCGGCAATATGCCGATGCTGCTGCTTATGCCCACAGTCTGGGACTGTGTGTTAATGCGGGACATGAGCTGGACTTGCAGAACTTGGACTTGTTCCTACAATACGTGCCATGGGTAGAAGAGGTGTCGATAGGGCATGCCTTCATCTGCGACGTACTGTACTGGGGACTGGAACGGACCGTACAGGAATACAAGAAAGTGACAAACAAAAAACGAAACTAATAGACGATAAGGAGGGGACGCTTTATGAAGAACGTATATGTCTTTTTCGCTGACGGATTTGAGGAGATAGAAGCTCTGACATGTGTAGACGTGCTGAGACGTGCAGGTGCAAATGTGACCATGGTCACAACATCGGGCGAGATTGTGCGTGGAGCACATGATGTGCCGGTGATCTGTGATAAGGATATCGACAGCTGTGACTTCTTTGATGCCGACTTGCTGTTGCTCCCTGGTGGAATGCCAGGTACGACAAACCTTGCAGAGAATGAGGCTGTATGTCGGGCCCTGACAACATGTGCGGAGCATGGCGTAACCATCGCTGCTATATGTGCTGCGCCTATGGTACTTGGCAAGCTGGGACTGCTGAAGGGAAAGAAAGCGACTTGCTATCCTGGCTTCGAGAAGTATCTCGAAGGCTGTGAGTATACTGGTACCTCGGTACAGGAGGACGGCAACATAATCACAGGCAAGGGACCAGGCGTGTCTACAGAGTTTGCCCTCGCAGTGGCAAAAGCTCTCGTTGGCAAGGAGAAGGCACACGAGGTGCGTGAGTCTATGATGTGTCCTGCTAAATAATAAGTACGGAGAGCTGGTGTGAGTGTGATGGACAGGCATGTCATTATCGTTGCCGGAGGCAAGGGACTGCGCATGGGTGCCGATGTGCCCAAGCAGTTCATCCCGATAGGCGGACTGCCTGTGCTGATGCACACCATCAATGCTTTCAGGACATGTGATGCCGCGATAGACATCATACTGGTGCTGCCGGAGAGCCAGTTCGACTACTGGCATGAGCTGTGCCGCAAGTACGACTTCAATGCGGAATGCAGACTTGCTGCCGGAGGACGCACACGTTTCCACTCTGTGCAGAATGGATTGGCGCTGATAGATGGCAGCGACGGACTCGTAGCTGTGCATGATGGCGTACGACCATTCGTCACGGCAGAATTCATTAATGAGTGTTTTGAAGCGGCAGAACGCGAAGGAGCTGTCATTCCTGTCACTGACGTGATAGAGACATTGCGCCACAAGAGTGCAGATGGGACCAGTCATGTGGTGCCTCGCAGTGACTATTGTCTTGTACAGACGCCACAGGTGTTCCGTACAGACATCTTGAAACAGGCGTATAGGCAGGACTATAGTGAGTCTTTCACAGATGATGCATCGGTGGTAGAGGCTGCCGGATATGCTGTTGCTCTGGTCGGTGGCAGTCGCAACAATATAAAGATAACCACTCCGTCGGACCTAGTGATTGCAGAAACACTGTTGTCACGATGATAGATCTGTCTACGTTCGACGTTAAGTTCCTGCCAGGCATCGGACCACAACGCGCGGCTACGCTGGAGAAGGAGATTGGGGTACGCTCCCTAATGGACCTGCTCTATTACTTCCCTTACAAATATGTCGACCGTAGCTGTATCTACCCAATCAACCAACTCAATCCCGACATGCCGTATGTCCAGATATGTGGACAGATACACAGCTTCGAGGAAGCGGGGCAGGGCAGAAGCAAGAGACTGATTGCACACCTCACTGACGGCACAGGGTATGTCGACCTCGTGTGGTTCCTTGGCAACAGGAAGATGTCGAACAAATATCGTCTGAATACCGACTACATCGTCTTCGGCAAGCCAACAGTCTACGGAGGTCGTATCAACATAGCCCATCCGGACATCGACAAGGTCGAGAATGTGCAGCTTGGCACTCTGGGTATGCAACCTTACTACAATACCACAGAGAGGATGAAGCGCGCATTCCTGAATTCGCACTTCATAGAGAAGGCGATGGTAGGAGCCATACAGATGCTGAAAGAACCCCTGCCGGAAACACTGACCGATGCCATCATCCAGGCCTATCACCTTATGCCTCTCACTGAGGCATTGCGGAATGTACATTTCCCTAAGAGCGCTGACTCGCTGCGGCAGGCACAGCTGAGGCTGAAGTTCGAAGAGCTGTTCTACGTGCAGCTCAACATCTTGCGCTATACCAACAACCGTAGACGGAAGTTCAGAGGACTGCTCTTCCCGAGTGTCGGCAGTCATTTCAATACCTTCTATCATGAACATCTGCCGTTCCAGCTCACTGATGCTCAGAAGCGCGTGTTGCGCGAGATACGTGCCGACCTTGGTAGCGGTAGACAGATGAACCGTCTGCTGCAGGGTGACGTGGGAAGTGGTAAGACCATCGTGGCACTGATGACTGCACTGCTTGCCATAGACAATGGCTACCAGGCATGCATCATGGCTCCGACAGAGATCTTGGCAGAACAACACTACCAGACGGTATCGCATCTGCTGGAAGGAATGGATGTCTGTGTCGAACTGCTCACAGGCTCCGTGCGTGGCAAGAGACGGGAAGACATACTGGAACGTCTTAAAGATGGCAAGATAGGAATATTGGTAGGTACGCACGCACTGATAGAAGAAACGGTAGGGTTTGCATCTCTCGGGCTGGCTATTATCGATGAGCAGCACCGCTTTGGTGTGGCACAACGTGCACGCCTGTGGGCCAAGAACAGTCAGCCACCACATATCCTCGTCATGACAGCTACACCCATACCGCGCACACTGGCGATGACGTTGTATGGCGATTTGGATGTCTCCGTAATAGACCAGCTGCCTCCTGGACGTAAGCCTATAGCCACATTGCACCAGCTTGAGAGCAACAAGCCGCGTCTGTTTGACTTCATCAGGAAGCAGGTTGCCGATGGCAGGCAGGTATATATGGTCTATCCACTGATAAAGGAGAGCGAGAAGATGGACCTCAAGAACCTTGAGAACGGATATGAAGAGATGTGTGCTGCCTTCCCCGATATGAAGATTTGCAAGGTGCATGGGCAGATGAAGTCGCAGGAAAAGGAACAGCAGATGCAACTGTTTGCCTCGGGAGAGGCACAGATGATGGTTGCCACGACCGTTATAGAGGTCGGGGTCAACGTGCCGAATGCTTCTGTCATGGTTATTGAGAATGCCGAGCGCTTCGGACTGTCGCAGTTGCACCAGCTGCGCGGACGTGTGGGACGTGGCGTGGAACAGTCTTACTGCATCCTGGTGACAGGCAACAAGTTGTCGGAGGATACGCGCAAGCGCATAGAGATAATGGTACGTACCAACGATGGCTTTGAGATTGCGGAAGCCGACCTTAAGCTTCGCGGCCCTGGAGATCTTGAGGGTACCCAGCAGAGTGGAATGCCCATCGACCTGAAGATAGCCAATCTGGCACGCGACGGACAGATACTGCAGCTGGCACGCGATGCGGCTGCGGCGGTCATCGAATCAGACCCGACGTGCAGTATGCCTGCGAATGCCTTGCTATGGAACAGACTCAAGTTCCTGAACCGCACAACTATCAATTGGGGAGAGATAAGCTGACACGGATTTTCTCCAAGTCTCTCTTGTTGACAGGTCTCTATGTAAGCGTAGAGAAACCTTAATAACGAAAAAATACTTAAAATATTATTGTTCCAAAGTAGAATCTTTCTAACTTTGCGGGTGAGGTTTGCGGAAAAGCCCTCTGTAAGATTGTAGAATATAGGCTGTACGGCAGCGAGGAGGCATTCGTACGGCTACTAAAGATAGACTTATGAGATGTAACATCATATTGAAAGTGGCATTCTTCGCCGTTGCTTTATTGGCAGGTCTGGATGCACATTCACAAGACTTGATAGCCAAGCAAGCTCCGGTAGACAGAAAGCTCAAGAGCGTTGACTCGTTGGCACTGCACAAGCAGATGGAGATAGAGCAGTCGATGTATCCGGGCATAGACCTTTATCCTACTTGGAACAATGAGTTCGTTCAGGCATATAAGGATGCTGTAGTTCCCGAGAGCTATACCGTGGACTTGCGCGGTTTCTGCATGCCGACAGACCATACTAAGGTTACTGATGTATTTGGCTATCGTCCTCGTCGTCGTCGTGCCCATTATGGACTTGATGTTAAGGTGTATGTCGGCGATACTATACGTGCTGCCTTCTCTGGCAAAGTCCGTATCGTAAAGAATCAGGGCAGACAAGGCTATGGAAAGTTCGTCGTCATTCGTCATGACAATGGTTTGGAGACAGTATACGGACACTTGTCCAAGCAACTCGTAAAGACCGACCAGCTGGTTAAGGCTGGCGAACCTATCGGTCTTGGTGGCAATTCAGGACGTTCCACTGGTTCGCACCTGCACTTCGAAACACGCTTCTTGGGCATTGCAATAGATCCTGCACTGATGTTCGACTTTGAGAAGCAGGATGTGGTAGGCGATAGCTATACCATATATCCAAAGAGCAAGGGCGGACGTAAGTCGAGCGGCAAGAACAATAATGCTCAGCTCGCCGAGGGCCAGTATCATAAGATTAAGAGAGGTGACACGCTGTCGAAGATAGCAGCCAAGTATGGCGTATCAGTAAACAAGCTGTGCCAGCTGAACCACATAACGACAAAGTCGGTATTGCGTATAGGTAGCGTTCTGAGATTGTCATAACGCCCTCGAAGCTCTTCGTGAGTGTGACACACACCATGAGAGCGTGAAAAAGAGATAAAGGAGATGCTAAAGCCAATTTACTTCTCCTTTTTTTAATAGTGTCATTACACCTCGTATATAAGTGGTGTCTTTACACCTTATTATATATGTACACCTTATTATATATATGAGTACAGACGATGGAGGATACAAAGACTCAATTTGAAAAGGCACTTGCCATCTGCCGTGATTTGTTTGTAAAGAAACTGAAGGATTATGGTGCTTCATGGCGTGTCATGCGTCCGTCGTCGCTGACAGACCAGATATTCATCAAGGCCAAACGCATACGCACACTCGAGACCACGGGTGTGGCAATGGTCGATGAAGATATTAGGGGAGAGCTGATAGGCATAATAAACTACGGACTCATAGTACTCATCCAGTTGGACAAAGGCTATGCCGATGTCGTCGATATGACCAGCGATGAGGCTCTGAAGCTATATGACCGTTTCTCGCAAGAGACTCTCGAGCTGATGCTCCGCAAGAACCATGACTACAATGAGGCATGGCGTGACATGCGCCCATCGTCATACACGGACTTCATACTTACCAAGATAAACCGCGCAAAAGAGATTGAAAGCCATAATGGACGGACTCTCGTCTCCGAGGGAGTGGAGTCAAACTTCATGGACATAATCAATTATGCCGTGTTTGGACTTATCAAGATAGAATTTGGAGGCTAAGACGAGACATATTGAATTGCCTTCGGCGGCGGTCAATGTCTGTCGCTTTGTCCTTGGGGCAGTATTTGTCTTTTCCGGTTTTGTTAAGGCAGTTGACCCCACAGGATCATTCTATAAGATTCAGGATTATCTCACTGCCTTCGGCATCATCTCTTTGTTCCCCGAACAGCTGCCTATGTTTGTCGGTATGGCATTGGCAGCACTCGAGTTCTGCGTAGGTATTTGTCTGCTCTTTGGCATTCGTAAGAGAGCTGCATCGGCATTGGCTCTGCTGCTGATGATCTTTATGACACCACTTACACTGTATCTGGCAATAGCCAATCCGGTATCAGACTGTGGCTGCTTCGGCGATGCACTCGTGTTGAGCAACTGGCAGACGTTCGGCAAGAACGTTATACTGTTGCTCGCTGCCATCGTGACTTTCGCTGGACACAGGAAGATTGTTGGCTTTATGTCTGATAAGACAGACTGGGCATTGTCTCTATATAGCTTCCTCTTCATACTGGCTCTGATGGCATATTGCCTATATTATCTGCCGATAATGGACTTCCGCCCGTACAAGATTGGCAATAACATCCGTGAGGAGATGAGTATGCCGGACGATGCCAAGCCAAGCGTATACAAGAGCATCTTCACATTAGAGAAGGACGGAGAGCAACGAGAGTTCACCCTCGATGACTATCCTGACAGCACGTGGACCTTTGTCAAGGCAGAGAATGTGCTCATAGAGAAAGGCTACGAACCTGCTATAAAAGACTTCTCTTTGCAGGATTTGCAGACCGGCGAGGATATTACAGATGCTGTACTTGCAGATACAACCTACACCTTCCTGCTTGTGGCACATCGGGTGGAGAGTGCTGAAGACAGCAACATAGACCGCATAAACCAGCTGTACGACTACAGCTTGGAACATGGCTACGGCTTCTATGCACTTACATCGTCATCAGAAAGTGGCATTGAAGAATGGCGTGACAGGACAGGAGCCGAATATCCGTTCTGCTTTATGGACGACATTGCACTGAAGACGATTGTCCGTTCAAACCCAGGAATGCTACTGATTAAGGACGGAACGATACTTAACAAGTGGAGCCATAATGCATTGCCCGACGAGGAGGTGATTGCCGGAGACATAAGTCAATGGGGCATTGCTTCGGGACATCGCACCAGTACAATAGGAACATTGATGTACGTCGCATTGTGGTTTGTCGTACCTTTGCTGCTCTTCCTTGGCATTGATGTCGTGGTAAAGCGCAGGCATAAGGATGAAAAGATAAATGTTTAACTCTAAATAGATAGGTTGTAAAAATGAGAAAGAAAATTGTAGCAGGCAACTGGAAAATGAACATGAACCTGCAAGACGGTGTTGCTTTGGCAAAGGAACTGAACGAAGCTCTCGCAAACGAGAAGCCAAACTGCGGTGTTATCATCTGCACTCCATTCATTCACCTTGCATCTATAGCACAGTTCCTCGACCAGAATGTTATTGGTCTTGGTGCTGAGAACTGCGCAGACAAGGCTAAAGGTGCCTACACTGGTGAGGTATCTGCAGAGATGGTTAAGAGCACTGGTGCACAGTATGTAATCCTTGGACACAGCGAGCGTCGTGGCTACTACAACGAGACTCCCGAAATACTGAAGGAGAAGGTTCAGCTGGCATTGGCTAACGGACTGAAGGTTATCTTCTGCATTGGCGAGAGCCTTGAGGAGCGTGAGGCTAACAAGCAGAACGAGGTTGTAAAGGCAGAGCTCGAGGGTTCTGTATTCGGACTGTCGGCAGAGGACTTCGCTAAGATCGTTATCGCTTATGAGCCTATCTGGGCCATTGGTACAGGCAAGACTGCAACAGCAGATCAGGCAGAGGAGATTCATGCTTATATCCGTAGCTGCGTAGCTGAGAAGTATGGCAAGGCTGTTGCTGACGACACCACTATCCTCTATGGCGGTAGCTGCAAGGCAAGCAATGCTCCTGAGCTGTTTGCTAAGCCCGACATCGACGGCGGTCTGATTGGTGGTGCTTCTCTGAAGGCTGCTGACTTCCGCGGCATCATCGATGCTTATAAGAAATAAGAAGCAATAAACGGCAAAGACTCAAGAGCTGCAGGCATTGTCCTGTCTGGCTCCTGAGTCTTGCCATTTCTCAATGACAATAACCCCAACCATACTGCGTGTGATATGAAGAGACTGCTTGCAGCAATGGCAGTAGCGTGCTTGTGTATTGGTCACGTCTATGCCCAGAGAAACATCGTCAACAGCCTTAGGGAGACCAAGGCAGGTGAGGGACAGGTACACATCAATCAGGATGCCGACATAACGGCATTGGTGATGGGTGAGCCAGTAGCACACAATGCCGACGGTACTGAGGCAAAGAAAGAACTGAAGAAGCAGGGCTACCGTGTGCAGGTGTATGCCGGAAACAACACACGTCAGGCACGTACCGAGGCCAATGAAGTGGCAGAGAAGGTCAGGAAGGCCTTTCCGGAGTATGACGTCTATGCCATGTTCAGCCCTCCAAGATGGCTTTGCCGTGTAGGTAACTTCTCTTCGATAGAGGAGGCAGATGCCGCAATGCGCAGTCTGCGCGGTACAGGCGAATTCAAAGAGGTGTCTATTGTCAAAGACCAGATAGTCCTCGCATATTGAGGTTTACACATTTTTCCCATCGAGATGCTTGACAAGGAAATCATAAACGACCCACAGAAGGTAGACGAACTGAAGGGACTTGTTGAACGTATGCTCACAATAGTGGGCGAGGACGTCCAGCGGGACGGACTGCTGAAGACACCAGAACGTGTTGCCAAGGCTTTCATCACGCTGACCAAAGGCTATGAATATGATCCGTGCGAGATACTGCGCTCTGCCATGTTCCGCGAAGACTATAGCCAGATGGTCATTGTTAAGGACATTGACTTCTATTCATTGTGTGAACATCATGTGTTGCCATTCTTCGGCAAGGTCCATGTTGCCTATATCCCAAACGGCTACATCACAGGACTCAGCAAGATAGCGCGTGTCGTAGATGTCTTCTCACATCGTCTGCAAGTGCAGGAACGCATGACGTCGCAGATAAAGAACTGCATACAGCAGACCCTCAATCCATTGGGCGTGATGGTGGTAGTAGAAGCCAAGCACATGTGCATGCAGATGCGTGGTGTCGAGAAGCAGAACTCCATAACGACGACATCCGATTTCACTGGAGCTTTCAATCAGGCAAAGACTCGTGAGGAGTTCATGAACCTGATTCATCGAGGCTGACGGCCTGACTTTACAGATTGAGAACTCTCTCGCCAAGAACTGATGCCAGCGAGTTTTGCCGCTGTTTCAGCTGTTGGTATTGTTCTATCAGTGCGTTGCTTCGCTGCTCATCTTTCTGCAGCGAGCTTTCTTTCAGCGCACCCATTATCCTTTTTATCTGTTCGCCAATCATGACGTACTTGTACGAATCGACCTGTACGGTCAGGAGTTCGTACAGATGGTCGGCATCGGTATCCGCCTTCCGCTCTTTGAAGTGAATCTTGCTTAGCTGATACTTGTCGCTTGCCAGGTCTACGCTTAGCTGACTGATGTCGGGATCCTGATGATTGACGAAGTACTGCTCGGCATGGAAGGCCTTGTCGTGAATGTGCTCCATTGCTTCGTCGAGTATGCGTCGTGCCAAAGGGCTGTATAGTGTCAGACCTTCGTCCTTCAGTCCGTGGAACGCATATTCCGTCACAGTCAGGTCGTATAGCCCGCCATCTTCCTCCTCGACCTTGCACATCACCATGTCGCCATATCTCACTATTGACTGCAAGAGCTGTAGTTCGGCATTGCGCAAGGCAGGGCTGGGATATGCCAGCAATGTCCTCAAGTCTCGCGGAGTTTGAATGTCGTTGCCTGCGTTCTCCGTATTCGTCAGCGTTGTAGAAGCAGGAGCATTGCTCTCTGTACTGTCTGCCGGTGTCGCTTCTGCCGTAGTCTCTTCTTGCGACAAGACTCCTTGTGCGGCACGGCGTTCGCGTTCGCGCTTTTCGGCTTCCTGTACAGCACGCCTCTCACGGTATTTTGCCACTTCATTCACCAGAATCTTGTCCTCAACGTTCAGCATCTCGGCGCACTCCTTGATGTAGACATCGCGGACAATGGCTTCGGGAATCATTGATATGCTGACCGTTATGTCCGTTATCAGTTGGGCGCGCTTTATCGGGTCGTTCTGCGTCTGCGACAGCAGCAGACTTGCCTTGAAGCGGATGAAGTCAGTAGAATTGTTCTCAATGAAGTCTTTATACTCCGCAGCCGTATGACTACGTGCGAACGAGTCTGGGTCATTGCCTTCGGGCAGCAGACAAATCTTTACGTTCATGCCATCGGCAAGCAGCATGTCGGTTCCGCGTAGGGCAGCATGTATGCCTGCTTCGTCGCCGTCGTACAGCAGTACGATGTTCTTCGTGAGCCGGTGCAACAGCTTTATCTGATGCGTGCTCAGCGCTGTGCCCGAATTGGCAACGACGTTCTCGATGCCGCACTGGTGCATTGAGATGACGTCTGTGTAGCCCTCCACCATGTAGACACAGTCTTCCTTCACCATAGCCTTCTTTGCCTGGTAGATGCCGAACAGTTCGTGGTCCTTATGATAGATGTCCGAGTCGGGCGAGTTGACGTATTTCTGGTTGACGCCCTTTGTGCGTGAGTCAAGCACGCGACCGCCGAACGCCACCACTTTACCGCTAAGACTGAGCCATGGGAATATGACGCGACCACTGAAACGGTCGACAAGACCACCGTTGTCGCGCTCATAGCACAGTCCTGTTGCCGTCATGTACTTGCCGTTGTAGCCCTTTGCCAATGCCGCCTTGTTGAAGGCATCGCGTGCTGCAGGTGCATATCCCAACTGGAACTTCTCTATGATGTCGTCCCTGAAACCTCGGTTGCGGAAATAAGCCATGCCGATGCTGCGCCCTTCCTCGCTATGCATCAGCGTGTCGTGGAAGTAGTCGCGTGCGAACTGGTTGATTATGTAAAGGCTCTCGCGCTCGCTCTGTGCCTGGCGCTCTTCATCGGTCATCTCTTTCTCTTTGACCTCGATGCCGTACTTGCGTGCCAGATATTTCAGAGCTTCGGTGTACTGTATCTGCTCGTGTTCCATTATGAAGCGCACCGCATTACCTCCCTTTCCACAGGCAAAGCATTTGTAGATGCCTTTTGCCGGAGACACATAGAACGACGGCGTCCTGTCGTCGTGGAAGGGGCACAGACCGATATAGTTCCCTCCGCGCTTTCGCAACGTCACGAAGTCGGATACCACGTCAACAATCTGCGTGGCATCCATTATGCGGTCTACGGTGGCTTGGTCAATCATTCGTCTTTATTGCCTTCGAGGTTGAGGTTTTTATATTCCGGCTCAGTCTTGAACCAGTCGGAATACATCAGGTATCCGTTTGCAATCTTCACGTTGAGCTCCTTCGCCTGCTCGGGGTCTACCTTCTTGATGAACTTGGCAGGCACTCCGCCCCACAGCGTATGCGGCTCAATCACCGTATTCTTCAGCACCACCGAACCGGCAGCTACGATGGCTCCTTCGCCCACGACCACTCCGTCGAGCAACACAGAACCCATGCCCACAAGAGCATATTCCTTGACCGTGGCTCCGTGAATCGTCACGTTGTGTCCCACCGACACGTGGTCTTCGATGGTTATAGTCGACTTCTGATACAGTGTGTGCAGTACGCTGCCATCCTGAATGTTCACACAGTTGCCTATGCGTATGGAGTTGACGTCACCGCGAATGACGGCTCCGAACCAGATGCTGCAGTCGTCGCCCATCACTACATCGCCTATTATAGCCGAGTTCTCGGCAAAGAAGCAGTTCTTTCCATATTTAGGGGTGAATCCCCTGACCGGTTGTATGATTGCCATGTCTTTCTTTCTCCTATATTAATATATGTATGTTCGTTCTTCTTTTCCTTGTCATATAGCCCGTGTTGCTTCTGCCAACCACCGGCATTCAGCTTCGTCGAGATGCGGCGACAGTTTGTCGTAGACCATCCGATGATATTGGTTGAGCCAGTCAATCTCATCGCCATTGAGCAACTCTTTCTTTATTGGAGTCGTGTCGATAGGGCATAGGGTCACGGCTTCGAACTTCAGATAACGTCCGAACATGCCATCGCCGGCAGGAACTGTAAGCAGCAGATTCTCCGTGCGGATGCCATGACTCCCGTCCTTATATATGCCTGGCTCGTCGCTCGTCAGCATTCCTGCGGCCAATGCCACAGGATTATGTTCCATGCGTATGCTCTGCGGACCTTCGTGCACATTAAGGAAGGAACCCACGCCGTGGCCTGTCCCGTGCAGATAGTTCATCTGCCGTCTCCATAGAGGCATGCGTGCAAGCGCATCAAGTTGGTCGCCGCGTGTGCCTTCAGGAAACACTGCCATTGCCAAATCTATGTTGCCCTTCAGCACGAGTGTGTAGTCTGTCCTCTCCTCATCGGTCAGCTGTCCGAGGGCTATTGTACGCGTGATGTCTGTCGTTCCGTCAAGATACTGTGCTCCGGAGTCTATCAGCACGAAGCCCTTTGGCTGCAGCTGTACGTCGGTATCGGCGGTTGCCTCATAATGGACAATCGCTCCGTGTGCTCCGTAGCCTGCTATCGTGTCGAAACTTTCACCTATATATAATGACTGTTCCGAACGCAGCTCGCGCAGCTTGTCGGCAATGCCCATCTCGGTGACAGGCTTCCCTGCTTTCATTGACTCCTCAAGCCACATCTGGAACTTCACCAATGCCACACCGTCGCGCGTCATTGCATTGCGCAATCCGTTCCTTTCTGCTTCGTTCTTCACCGCCTTCAGCATCGGGATAGGGCTGCTGGTCATCATCACCGGATTGCTTCTCCGTGCATTGAATATGGCGTAGCTTATCTTGTGGGGATCCATTATCAAAGGCGTAGCACCCAACTTCTGCTGCAGATATGCTTCTGCTTCATCGTAAGGCATTACGTCCACACCTGCCGACGCGAGGTGCTTCGACACTTCGGCATCGACTTTCCTCTGGTCGACGAACAGCACAGCATTGCTTCTCCCGATGTAAAGATGCGCTGTCACCACCGGATTGCAATGCACGTCGCTGCCGCGCAGGTTCAGCGTCCAGGCAATATCATCGAGAGCCGACACCCAGATACCGACTCCCATGTCGGAAGGTATGGACTTGCGTACGAGACTTATCTTGTCTGCTGCCGACTGTCCTGCATATTTCGTGTCGAGCACAAAGGCTTTGTCGGTCGGCATCTCGGGACGTCCTGTCCAGATGTCGTCCATCGGGTCGGGCATACTCTTCATCCTTATGCGCTTTGAGCTGAGAATGCTCATGAGGTCTTCTATCTCTGCTTCGGCAAACAGTCTGCCATCGAAGCCCACGACGTTGCCTTCCTTGAGGCTGTCGTACAGATACTCCCCGATGGAGGGCGTGCCTTCGATCTTCAGCTTGTATAGCTTGCAGCCGCTACCTCGCAGCTGTTCCTCGGCCTGAAGAAAATAACGCGAGTCGGTCCATAGTCCTGCCTCGCTGGCAGTAACTACGGCGGTACCTGCCGAACCGGTGAATCCTGTCAGCCACTGGCGCGACTGCCAGTGGTCGGCAGTATATTCGCTCATGTGCGGGTCTGCTGTCGGGACGATGAAGGCATCCAGCTCGTGCTGTCCCATCCATTCCCTTAACCTCTCTATATGTGCTTTTGGCGTTTCTGATGTTTCCATTTGTCTCCGTCCTCCTTTATGAACTCGATTTGCAAAGATAGTAAAATATCGTCACCGGAGTTAACTCGCAAAGCTCTGCTTTGGCGCTACTGTCGCCTCATGCAAATGCTGCAGTGCATGATTCCCTTCTGCTTCGCAAGATTCCTACTATCCCTTATTTTCCCGCCGCAACCAGTAGCTCCGTGCTTGCGACATGCCCTGCCGATACGGACAATGCA